>CAMJBT010000026.1 GCA_946403965.1 uncultured Pseudobutyrivibrio sp.
TCTGCTGCGTAAACGCCTGGAAGCTCCTTACCCTCAAGGAACTCAAGTGATGCACCACCACCTGTAGAGATGTGGCTCATCTTGTCAGCAAAACCAAGCTGGTTAACAGCTGCTGCTGAATCACCACCACCGATGATTGTTGTAGCATCTGTATCAGCAAGTGCCTGAGCAACTGCCTTTGTACCTGCAGCAAGTGCTGGGTTCTCGAAAAGACCCATTGGTCCGTTCCAAAGAACTGTCTTAGCAGACTTAACCTTGCTAGCGAAGAGCTCTACAGTCTTAGGTCCGATATCGCATCCCATTCTGTCTGCTGGCATGTTCTCGTTGTCATAAACTTCTGTCTCAACTGCAGCATCAATTGGATTTGGGAATGAAGCAACTGTTACAGAGTCAAGTGGAAGAAGGATTTCCTTACCAGTGCTCTTTGCCTTCTCAAGCATCTCCTTGCAGTAATCAAGCTTTGTATCATCACAAAGTGATGTACCGATTTCGTATCCCATAGCCTTAAGGAATGTGAATGCCATACCACCACCGATGATAAGTGTATCGCACTTCTCAAGAAGGTTGTTGATTACGTTAAGCTTATCAGCAACCTTAGCACCACCAAGGATTGCTACAAATGGATGTACTGGGTTCTCTACAGCGTTTCCAAGGAAATCAATTTCCTTCTGCATAAGGTATCCAACTACGTTAGAACCACCCTTCTCTGTGATGAACTTTGTAACACCAGCTACAGAAGCGTGAGCTCTGTGTGATGAACCGAAAGCATCGCATACATAATCATCTGCAAGATCAGCAAGCTCCTTAGAGAATGCCTCACCGTTCTTTGTCTCCTCTTCGCCTCTGAAACGAGTATTCTGAAGAAGGACAACATCTCCTTCGTTCATAGCGTTAACAGCAGCTGTAGCAGCCTCACCTGTTACGTTGTAATCTGAAACGAAGTTTACTCCCTTACCAAGCTTCTCTGAAAGTCTCTTTGCAACTGGTGCAAGTGACTCGCCCTCGTTAGGACCATTCTTAACCTTTCCAAGGTGTGAGCAAAGGATAACCTTTCCACCATCAGCGATAAGCTTCTTGATTGTTGGAAGTGCTGCGTTGATACGTGTCTCGTCTGTGATTTCTCCTGCCTTAAGAGGTACGTTGAAATCGCAACGAACGAGAACGCGACGCCCCTTTACGTTGATATCATCAACTGTCTTTTTGTTTAATGCCATTTTAAATTCCTCCTTATTATCCAAGCCCGCTGGTTACAGCCACAAGCCTAATGAAATTCTCTGCCAAGCAACACGCTTCGCTTGAGAATTATTAGAGTTTGTTTCCTACCAGCTCACTTAAATGCCATAAAAAAAGGGCCGCGGTCCAATAGGACCGGACCCTTAAAAGTCGTATTTCGTATAAACGAATTAAGCTAACTCTGAGAAGTACTTGATTGTACGAACCATCTGTGATGTGTAGCTGTTCTCGTTATCATACCAAGAAACAACCTGTACCTCGTACTGATCATCAGAAACCTTAGAAACCATTGTCTGTGTAGCATCGAAGAGAGAACCAAATCTCATACCTACGATATCTGAAGAAACGATTTCATCCTCGTTGTAACCGAATGACTCGTTAGCTGCTGCCTTCATAGCTGCGTTGATACCCTCAACAGTAACATCCTTAGCGTTTACAACTGCTGTAAGGATTGTTGTAGAACCTGTTGGTGTAGGAACACGCTGTGCAGAACCGATAAGCTTTCCGTTAAGCTCTGGGATAACAAGACCGATAGCCTTTGCTGCACCTGTTGAGTTAGGAACGATGTTAACTGCTGCTGCACGTGAACGACGAAGATCACCCTTTCTCTGTGGGCCATCAAGTGTCATCTGATCACCTGTGTAAGCATGGATTGTTACCATGATACCAGACTGGATTGGAGCGTACTTGTTAAGTGCGTCAGCCATTGGTGCTAAGCAGTTTGTTGTACATGAAGCTGCTGAAATGATGTTATCAGAAGCCTTAAGTGTCTCATGGTTTGTGTTGTAAACGATTGTAGGAAGATCGTTTCCTGCTGGTGCAGAGATAACAACCTTTCTAGCACCTGCATTGATATGAGCCTGTGCCTTTTCCTTTGATGTGTAGAATCCTGAACACTCAAGAACTACGTCAACCTTAAGGTCACCCCATGGGCAATTGTTTGCATCTGGGAATGCATAAATCTTGATTTCCTTACCACATACGATGATTGAATCGTCTGTTGAAGAAACCTCATCTGCATGCTCGTACTTTCCCTGTGATGAATCATACTTTAAAAGATGTGCTAACATCTTTGGGCTAGTTAAGTCGTTGATTGCTACTACTTCGTAACCTTCTGCGCCGAACATCTGACGGAATGCAAGACGTCCGATACGGCCAAAACCGTTGATTGCTACTCTTACTGCCATTTTTAAATCCTCCTAAAGATTCTTTTAAAAAATATTTTTTTCTTAGGGCTTTTCAGAAAATCGCCCCGTATGCAATACATTTTAAACAATATGATTCTGTAATTCAACCCCAAATTCAAATATTGTTAATTTTTTCTCAAACTTTTATTGTTATATGTCGTTATTATCTTGTATATCAACCTCTTCAAATAGCGTACATCTACCTTTTCCATTTGATTTAGATACATACAAAGCCCTATCCGCTAAATTCATATTATTTTCCAAGCTCAAATGAGGATTAACTTTTACTATTCCGCAGCTCAATGTAACACTTCTATGGGTATCAGCCTTTGCCAGCTCTTTCATCAAGTCTTCCAACGCTGCTTTCGTCTCATCTTCACTTCCTCGAAGGACACCTATAAACTCATCGCCGCCCCATCTTGCAACCAAACCTCTGTCATTTACCATCTCACGAAGTCCTTCCGCCACTATCTTGATTATATTATTTCCATAGAGATGACCATAAGAATCATTGAAAATCTTGAAATCATCTATATCAACCATAAAAAGAGTAGGAACAGCACCTTTTCCTTCTGCCTTTTTAAGCTTTTTATTAAACATTTCCGCAAATATCTTATTGTTGTAGAGACCAGTCAGTTCATCTACATTTTCATTTTCTCTGCTCATTTTACTTACTCTCGCAAAAAGAGTAATTGTCATAATCACATAAACAATAGTGAAGAATAAAACAATAAGTGCCCTATGATATGAGTGCCGCAATATATCAGAAATCATTGGACCAATATCTCTTTGAACAATAATATTCCAACCCAATGCTGAATTATATGTTATACAAGTGCATATATTTCCATTAAAAAATGTTTTCGTTTTACCTGCATCTACTTTTTCAGTCACCTGATCCACAGTAAGATTCATCATTTTTGCTGCAGCATCTGGTTTTGCATAATATTTGTAGCTTCCATTATAGGAATTATTCACCGGACTAATATCCACAAAACATACTTTTACATTATATTCCTTTTCATAGTCTGTTAAAAATCCCATGTATGTATCTATACTTTTACATACACCTACCACCCCCAGTGTATTGTATCCCTGATCCTGAACTATACAATTTACAAACACACTGACTTTATCTTCATTCAATTGATCAGTATCAACCTGCACATCATGATTAAGCAAACTTCCTAAAAATCCTCGGTACCAGGAATCATAGGGATCGTTTTCATCAAGGGTTTTAAAGAAGCCTTTATCATAATAAAAATTCTTTGTAGCTTCTGATACAAAAAACACGCAGCTATACCCATACTGATGCTGATACTCGCTAAGATAATTGTACAAATCATACGCCTTAGGTCCTGTGGTCTCTCCTGTTTCTTCTTTTATCCATTCTCTAAGGAACCTATCAGAACTAAGCAATCTAGACATCATAATCTGATCATTTACATAACTAGAGATATTAGAATTAATATCCATAGATGTAAGTTTCACATCATTTTCAGCCTGATTTATAGCACTCTGTTTAAAAAACGAAAATTCACCAATCTGAATAGCCGCATATAAAAACAGAATCAACACTATAACTATTGAATTGACTATAAACTGCGCATATTTTTTAAACATTTAGTCTCCTTCACAAGACCTGTTAAACCTACGACTTTTTGATTTTCCTCAGGAAATCAGGAACATACACATTCTCATTTTAATTTATCACACATGTTTGGTTTTTATGTGTTTTAGAGACATTTTCTAGTTTTGTGTAATGACCTATGTTAGAATTCATTTAATTAAAACTGAAAGGAGTACAAAAATGTTTTGGGACAATCATATGCATAGCAACTTTTCAGGGGATTCGGATGCTACTCCTATTGATATGATTAATTCTGCAAAGGAAAAGGGATTAAGAGGGATAACTTTTACAGATCACCTTGATTTAGATTATCCTGCCGAATATGGATTTTTTGATTTAGATTTAGAAAAGTACTATCCCACCCATCATCAACTAGCTCAAAAACATTCCACTGAAAATTTCACAATTTTAACAGGAATCGAAGTAGGTCTGCAGCCTGGTATCTTTGATGCTACTGCAAATATTGTAAATAAATATCCCTTTGATTTTGTAATTGGAAGCACTCATCTTATAGATAAATTAGATCCATACTTTGAAAGCAGTTGGGAGAACAAATCCCCTTCTGATTTTTTAAAAAGATACTATGAATGTGTTTTAGAAAATATCACCGTTTTTTCAGATTTTGACACATTAGCACATTTAGATTATGCCTTCAGATACGCAAAGGACTCATCTATCAAAAACAATTCCTACGCACCTTACAAGGACATTGTTGACGAAATCCTTTCTCACCTAGTAAAAAAAGACAAGGCGCTCGAAATAAATACTTCAGGTCTTAGAAAAGGTATGACCTATCCGAATCCTCACAAAGATATTGTAAAAAGATATTTTCAGCTGGGCGGTAGATTAATTACCATCGGAGCTGATGCTCACAAGCCGGAAGATATCGCTGCAGATTTTGATTATCTTCCTGATTTTTTGAAGGATTGTGGTTTCAACGAATTTGCTGTATACAAAAACAGAAAGCCAACGCTCTATCCCTTAGGATAAAGCATTGGCTTTATCTTTATGAACATACTAATGAATGAATTTCTGCAGCTATGTCATCTACAGTTCTGTCATCCACAGTTACAGCAAAATCAGCAGCAGCACTATACTTGTCTTCTCTAGCCTCCATCAATCTGCTGATGCCCTCGACAGTTTTGTTTCCTTCCAATAGCGGACGATTATGGCAGTGTTTCACTCTCTTAAGCACCGTCTCAGGAGTTGCTTTAAGTAGCACCACCTTTCCACTCTTTTTCATCTCCAAAACATTTTCATGTCTAAGGACTGCTCCTCCACCACAAGAAACAACAGTGTTATCCATTTCTCCTAAATCCTTGATAAGCTGAGTCTCTAAATCTCTGAAATATTCCTCGCCTTTTACGGCAAAGATTTCACTGATCGTAGAATTTTGCCTTCTTTCAATTTCAGAATCCATATCGATCACTCTCATATGATAATTCTTATTTAACGCATTGGAAATTGCTGACTTTCCAGTTCCCATAAATCCAATCAAAAAAATGTTTTTCATAGTAAAACCCTCTGCATCTTGTCTCTTTCCTTATTTGTTATGGCTTATCCTAACAAATTATGCTAGAAATTAAAAGAGATTGCTAGTTTTTAGTATAGACTTGTGATAATCTCATAAGAAAGATTTTAAACCAAGGGGTAATTTATGAAAAAATCAGTTGAAGTACGAGGCATAAGAATAGGCGATGGTATCCCTAAAATATGTGTACCTATATTTGGAAAAACCAGCGATGAACTTTTAAAATCTGCAAAGGACATTTCTGGAGTAAAACATCAAATGGTTGAATGGCGTGTTGATTGGTTCGAAAAAGAACAGGACCTTTCCGCCATGGTTATACTTTTGTCGCAATTGCGCAGCATAATTGGAGATTTTCCTCTTCTATTCACTTTCAGAACAAAATCTGAGGGTGGGGAATCAGATATTTCAAAAGAAGAATACTTACAGCTTAATCTGAATGCTGTTTCAACAGGTCTTATTGATTTAATAGATGTAGAACTATTTACTGGGGAAGATTTAGTAAAGCAGGTAATTGAAGCCGCTCACGAAGCTGGTGTAAAAGTAGTTCTTTCAAGCCATGACTTCGAAAAGACACCATCAAAAAAGGAAATCATAAACCGTCTTCAGCGAATGCAAAGTCTAGGTGCGGACATTGCAAAGCTTGCTGTTATGCCAGCGGACAAAGCAGATGTCATCACTTTACTTTCTGCAACAGAAGAAATGAATAGTTCATATGCGACTATACCAATCGTAACAATGTCTATGGGCACAACCGGAGTCATCAGCAGAATATGCGGAGAATTTTCCGGTTCAGCAATAACATTTGGAACCTGCCAGGAAGCATCAGCACCTGGACAAATTCCTGCAAACGAACTTTCCACCCTTCTAAACAAACTACATAAATGTTTTAATAAATAACAACAAAACCTTCCCCAAAATTAAAAGGGAAGGTTTTATTATTTCACACATTATGATATCCCCCACATATCGGGGATAATTTTATAAAAGCATTTTTGCTTTTTGTTTTATTCTTGTAAGTGTATTATCCACGGATTTTTCTGACTTATCAAGGCGAACCGCAATTTCTTTATAATCATAATCCTGCATATATAGATTAAAAACCTCACGTTCCATAGGAGAAAGGGCCTCCTTCAAACGTTCTATCAAATCCATATTTTCTTCTGCTTCTATTATAAGCTCTGCTGGATCATCGGATGTAAATGATGGTTCTTCCAAATCCCCGCCATCGTCTCCATAGAGAGAAACATATGCATTAAGTGGCGAATGTTTCTTTCGATTACTAGCCTCGATAGCTTTTATCATTTGCCTCTCAATACACAACTCTGCAAAATGAAAAAAGGTTACCTCTGAGGATGTATCGTAATCCCCAATAGCGCTAAATAAGCCTATCATTCCCTCTTGAATCAAATCTTCATTTTCTCCACCAATAAGAAAATATTTCTTGGAAATATTCAGAACTAATGGCTTATATTTTTCACAAATGTAATTTACAACAGCTACATTTCCTGACTGATAGCTAGCTATAAGCTCTTCATCAGAAAGTCGGTCGTATTCTTCTCTCAAGTCCATCCTAGCTCCCCAATCACACAATCCGTTATTATTTTGATCTGTTGATTCTCTGTCTTACAACTTCGTATGCAAGAACGCCGCATGCTACAGAAGCATTAAGAGAATCAATATCTCCGTACATTGGAATACTTGCAACCATATCGCAGTTCTTCTTTACAAGATCAGAAACTCCATGTCCTTCATTGCCGATTACAAGTCCAATAGAACCAGTAAGATTCAAATCATACATAGCTGTTCCACCCATATCAGCACACACAAACCACATTCCCTTGGCCTTTAATTCTTCCATTGTCTTGGAAATATTTGTAACCTTTGCAACTGGAGTGTAGTTGATTGCACCTGCGGATGCTTTTGCAACAGTAGCTGTAAGCCCAACTGCTCGATGCTTTGGAATCACAACACCATGAGCGCCAGCCTGGTTCGCTGTACGAATAATAGCACCAAGATTGTGAGGATCCTCAATATTATCAAGAATAATAATAAATGGGTCCTCCCCTTTTTCTTCAGCCTTTGCCAAAATATCTTCAAGCTCAGCATACTCATAGCTTGCAGCATAAGCAATAACACCTTGATGCTTACCTGTCTCGGAAAGTTGATCAAGACGCTCTTTCTTCACAAAGCTAATTACTGTATCTTTGCTTTTTTTGGCTTCTCTAAGGATAGTCTGAATTGGGCCATCCTTGCAGCCATCAAGTACAAATAAACGGTCAATTGTTTTTCCTGAGCGAAATGCCTCAAGCACAGCATTTCTTCCTTCAACAATTCTACTTTCTTCCATAATTTTCTAATACCTATAGCTTGTCATGCCAACAATTGTACTTACAAATTTAAATATACTCTAAAAAATGAACATTAATAATTGTAGGCTACAAGCTCACTCTTTCTAAATAACTAAACAATTATTACAGGGCTACACCAAAATCTTTTAAACAATTAATCAAGAATATCTAAACCTATACGATTTATACCTAGATTGATTAAATCACAGATGCGATCCATATTATCAGTGAGATAAAGGTATCCCAAGACTGCTTCAAAACCAGTAGCTTCAAGGTAGTCCATTGTGGTAGCATTCTTGGCCTTGGTGTGAGGCTTTGAATTGCGTCCGCGACGATACCAATCTGCCTCCTCCTCGGTAAAATCCTCCATCAAAGCTGCCGCAAGCTTTGCTTGTGTAGGTGCTTTAACAACCGCACTGGCTCTTTGATGAAGTTTGTTCACAGCTGTGTTGCCTTTATTCACCAGGATTGAACGAATCACCACATCAAAAATCGCATCACCTATATATGCAAGTGTCAGCGGTGAATATGTTCTGATATCCTTTGATTCAATATCAAATTTGCTATTTAAATAATCATTTAAACCAGCTTCCATACTACTCCTTCACGAGTATCCTTTATCTCTACACCTTTTGCCAAAAGCTCATCTCTAATTGCATCCGCTGTAGCAAAATCTTTTTCCTTCTTTGCCTGGGCACGACGTGCAATTGCATCATTAATAAATGCTTCAAGCTCTGCATCAACAGATGTACCAGCTTCAACTAAAGCCTTTGCATGTCCAATCAAATCAAGAGAAAGCACTCTATCAAAACTTTCAATAAGAGCAATCTTAGTAGCGTCATTTACATCCGCCTTAAGCACATCATATAGAATTGTAATAGCCATTGAAGTATTCAAATCATTTGAAACTGCTTCACAGAATTTAGCCTCATAATCCTTTTTTTGTGCTTCATCAACAGCACCATCAGCTTTAAGCTCTGATACACGTTTTACAAGCTTATTGTATGCAGCAACTGCATTATCTAAATTCTCGTATGAGAATACAAGTGGCTTACGATAATGTGACTGCAAGCAGAAGAATCTATAAACAAGTGGATCATATCCCTTTTCCTTAAGAAGTGAAACAGTAAGGAAAGCACCCTTTGATTTTGACATTTTTCCTGACTGATCATTAAGGTGATTGCTGTGGAACCAATAATTACACCACTTATGTCCAAGATATGCCTCTGACTGAGCAACCTCATTTGTGTGATGTGGGAAGATATTGTCCACACCGCCGCAATGAATATCCATATACTCGCCAAGGTGCTTCATAGAAATGCATGAGCACTCGATATGCCATCCTGGATATCCAACGCCCCAAGGGCTATCCCACTTGAGAGCCTGATCTTCAAACTTTGACTTTGTAAACCAAAGCACGAAATCTGTTTTGTTCTTTTTATTTGTATCTTCTTCTACATCATCACGAACACCAACCTCAAGGGCTTCCTTCTCAACTGATGATGAAAAAATGTAATAATCTTCCAGCTTGCTTGTGTCAAAATAAACATTTCCACCTGCCACATAGGCGTAGCCCTTTTCAAGAAGAACCTCTACCATGTGAATAAACTCTGGAATGCAATTTGTAGCTGGCTCAACTACATCTGGGCGCTTGTTTCCCACTGCATCGAAATCTGAAAAGAACGCATCTGTATAGAATTTTGCAATTTCCATAACAGTTTTGTGCTCACGCTTTGCACCAGCAACCATCTTGTCTTCACCAGTATCAGCATCAGATGAAAGATGACCTACATCTGTGATATTCATTACACGCTTAACATTGTATCCAGCATATTCTAAAGACTTGATTAAAGCATCCTGCATTATATATGTACGGATATTTCCAATATGTGCAAAATGATAAACTGTAGGGCCACATGTATACATTGCAACCTTACCCTCTTCTCTAGGTTTAAACTCTTCAACTTGTCTGCTTAATGTATTATAAAATGTAAAACTCATTTCTATTTATTCTCCTTTTCACCTCAAAACCCGTAGGACCTCTCTTCAAAGAGAAGGTTTATTTTCTGGCACAGCCAGGACATGACTCGCATGAACGTCCACTGTCATAGACCACATTGCTTCCATCATAAAACTCATAAAGCAAGCAAACAGCCTGGGCGCTAATACCTTCCTCTCGGCCTGTAAATCCAAGATGTTCCTCTGTAGTAGCCTTGATGTTAACCTGATCAACATCGATACCCAAACATCGAGCCACATTCTCCTCCATCTTCTCAATATAAGGCCTAAGTTTTGGCTTCTGCGCTATAACAGTTGCATCAACATTTCCAACCACATAGCCCTTGTCCATAACAAGCTCACGCACCTGTTCTAAAAGCTTCATAGAATCTGCTCCCTTATACTTTGGATCAGTATCTGGGAAATGTGCACCGATATCTTTCAAACCTGCAGCACCAAGAACTGCATCTGCAATAGCATGTAGAAGCACATCTGCATCTGAGTGTCCAAGCAAGCCAAGGGTATGCTCAATTTTGACTCCGCCGATTATCAGGTCACGCCCTTCAACCAGCTTATGTACATCATAACCTGTTCCTATTCTCATATTAAAATCTCCTAATCAAGATTAATAAACACTTGGTAAATTACCTATTAAATCAATTTATAATAATATCAAAAAATGAAGCGTAGGGGAACCCCTTTACACATCTTATAACACAAAAGAGCCTACCCGATTATAGGAATAGGCTCTTGTAATGATTAGTTTGATTCATCAGTGTTTTGTTCTATGTTTTTCTTCTCAAGTTTCTTTTTTCTTATAGCACCTCTTTTTCTTGTAATTATTAGGATGATAATTAGTATTACTGCTGCTACAGCCGCATAAGGAAGCATGTAGATTAATGCAATTATCAATGTTTGAATAACAGTTACAAAACCGGTCAGCGATGACTTAAAGGCTTCTGCAAATCTATTCCATGCAGTATCCTTTTTTACTTCTGAGTATGTAACGACTTCGTTTAAATCAATAGTTACAGTGCAATAATCAATTTTATCATCGTATAAACGAAGTTGAGCTTTATAATTTTCTATATCGTAGGTTACGTCGTTAATTCGGTCCTCTATTTTAAGAAGATCTTCAACTGTTTCAGCATTTTTTTCGAGTTCTATAAGTCTATCAAGCTTTGTATTTAAAGTCTTTAGGCGAGTCTGAACATCCACATAGCTAGATGTAATATCATCTACATATTCATTGCTGTTTGTCACAGAACCAATGTCGCCAAGGCTTTCCATAAACTTCTGATATTTATCAGCTGGAACTCTCGTAGTATAGCTGGCATTTCTTCCGCCATATTCAGCAGTGCCATTTACAGATGAATTCTCATAGTAGCCTCCATAGGAATGAACCAACTTTTTCAAAGCTTCTACATCGTCGTCAAACTTTTTTGTTTCAATATTGATGTAGGAAGTATAAACAATTTTTCTATCTGTAGCATATTCAGTTTCTTCAGAGTCACTTTCTGAAACCTTTTCTGTGCTACCTTCACTAGACATAGCACCTGAATTTTCATCATTGCTTATATTCGGCTTCGAACCAGAAACAGACTTTGAAGATGCCTCCAATTCTTGACTTGCAACAGCATCTTCATCTATATCCGTGGCATCAGAATAATAGCTTCCTAAAGATGCATCAAAGCCCCCAGCGTCATATGAACCTTCAGTTTCATACGAATCATATGAATCTTCAGAACTATTACTAGCACAGCCCATTGCAACCATTGCCACCGCAAGCAACATCGCTAATAAACATACAATTTTCTTCTTCATCTTCTCCCTCCTGTGTAGTTGACATGTTTAATTTTATATTTCCAAAAACCTAGGCCCAAGCTCAGCTTGGGCCATAGAAAGGAGGATATATAAAATGTTACAAGAGAATAATAATCACTTAATTACAAGTCTCTTTGCACCTTCAGCTGCCAAAGCACTACGAACTGTTTCCATCTCATCAAATGTAATCTGTGCGCAAAGGTTTGAGCCCTTCATTCTTTCAGCTGCAAATGAAAGACCATTGTTCTTTCTATCAAGCTTTGGAGAATCAATCTGGTCAGGATCACCAAGTAAAACAACCTTTGAACCCTTGCCAGCTCTGGTAATTATTTCAAGAATCTGACCTATAGTACAGTTCTGAGCTTCATCAACAATGATGAAAGAATTTACTAAAGATCGACCTCTCATATAGGCTAGAGAACATATTTCAATAATACCTGTATCAAACATATCCTCTATTTGAAGCTTAACTTGCTCTTTTTCCTCATTCTGTCCCTTTAAGAGCACCTGAAGGTTATCCATAAATGGAGCAATAAGAGGAGTCATTTTTTCTTCAAGATCACCTGGTAAGAAACCTAAATCATTATCTGAAAGTGTATTACTTCTGGTAATCATGATTCGATCAAAACCGTTGTGATAATAACCTTGAAGGCCTGCTGCCAACGCAAGGAAGGTCTTGGCTGTTCCAGCGCTTCCCTTTAATATAACAAGCGGAAGTGTTTCCGGACTTGCCAAAAGTGCATATAGAGCAAATCGCTGACCAACATTTCTTGGCTGACAATATGGAGTGTAATAATCCCTATCTTTCAGAAGATGCCATCCATCTTCTTTAAATGTATACAAAGCAGAATTGCTACCATCCCTACAAATTCCAAATTCATTTTCTATAAAGCCCTTATTAAATGGACTTTCTATATCTTCTGGTGTTATATCTCTACGTCCTGTATAGTTCTCATTGTCGAGAATCATTTCATTGTGATAGCCCTGCACTACGCAACCACACATTGTGGCATTGATTCTCATGGAAATGTCATTTGTAACGAGAATTGTTTCAAGCTCGCTCATCTTTGAAATAGCAAGCACACCATTGATTATTCTGTTATCTGGTCTATCCAATGTAAACTCTGATGGAACCAGCTTTTCAAATTCAGATTCTTTGGCAATTTTAAAGGTTCCACCATTTGGCATCAAAACGCCATTCGCGTAATCCCCTTCAATGGACTCAATATTACGAATTGATTCTCTGGCACCATAGCCAACCTCTGCATAGGCAGTTTTCTTGGAATCCAATTCCTGAAGTGTTGTAGTGGTAATGATTACATTATTGTCATCAAAACCAAAAATAGCACTTGGACAGTGGATAAGGATGTTTGTGTCAAGTACGTAATTTTTCTTCATAGGGGTCACGCTCCTTCAAAATATGAAATTTTCCACTTCTCGAGTGGATCTTGTAAACGAGAAACGAACCAGAGCTACTATACAGTTTGTACAGTAGTTGGATTTCTATAATTAAATTTTATCCTATTTGGGCTGTCAATTCTACAACATTTTGTAGTTTTTTATGTTTATTGTGTGAATATTCCCCTTCATGTTGTTATTTAGTATAACAATTCAAAAGGAGTCTAATCCTAATTAGATTAGACTCCTTTTTGTAATCAAAAACTTGTAGATTCTATAAACGGCCTACCAAAAGTAATCCTGCAAGACCATAGTATGTGACTACAGCAACCAAATCGTTTACTGTAGTAATAAGTGGACCAGAGGCTACAGCAGGATCCACTTTTATCTTGTGGAAGAAAATTGGAATGATTGTACCTATGAAGCTGGAAACAATCATTGCAACAAACAGAGAAAAGCCCACGATGCCGGATACCTGGAACGCATGTGCCCACACATAGCCTTTCAACGCGTGTAAATAAATCGCTACAAAAAACAATGCCAGCAGTCCGAGAATCGCACCATTTGAACCGCCTACTCTCATTTCCTTGAGGACGAACTTGGCCTTTTCAACTCCAGAGATTTCCTCATCCATAAGAACTCGAATTGTAACAGCCAATGATTGTGTACCAACATTTCCAGCCATATCAAGAATCAGTGACTGGAATACAACTACGATGGCAACAGAAGCCACTACTCCTTCGAAAATACCAATTACAGAGCTGGTAAAAAGTCCAAGACCAAGCAATAAAAGAAGCCATGGTATACGCTTCTTAATACTTTCTGAAAGAGATTCATGCAAATCTTCCTCAGCAGTCAAACCGGCCAACTTAGCATAGTCTTCACCCATCTCATCATCTACTGCCTCGATGATATCCTGAGAGGTGATAACGCCAATAATTTCACCTTCCTGATTAAGTACAGGAATAGAATCCTCAGCGTAATCCTTCAGCATTTCAATTGTATCTGAAATAATAGCATCTGCAGATACGCTAGGATAACTGTGACTGATAATATCCTCCAGTGGGGTCTCTGCTCTGGCCAAAATCAAATCTCTAAGTTCAATCGCACCAGCATATTTGCTATCAGCATCCTCAACATAAATTGTGTTGATATTATCATTATTCTGAGATTGAGAAATAAGGGCACGCATCGCTTGCTTTACAGAATAATTTTCTTTGATAACAATGAAGTTGGTAGTCATCATACTACCGATTTCATTCTCATCGTAAGAATTAATCAATCTAACATCAGCTGATGCTTCTTTATCCATGAGTTCGATGAGCTTTTCTCTTTGCTCTTCGTCTTCAATATCCTCCAATGCATCTACAGCATCGTCGGCGTCCATGTTTTCAAGGACGTCAGCTGCCTGTTCAGGATTGAACTCTGCTAAGTATTCACCTACATCTTCAATATAAGGAAAAATTTCAGAAAGTCGCTCTGCTCCTAAGATGCCAAACAAACGCTGACGATCCTCAGGTTCCAATGCCTCATAAGCCTCCGCGATATCATTCTCATGATAATCATCCAGGGCCTCCACCATTTGCTCGGCACTAATATTAGAGCGTAGTATGTCGATAATTTCCTGTAGCTTGTTATCCTCTAATAATTCCTTTGTTTCCATAGTTTCACATGAACTATAGGAATAAAAAAAGCGTCAACGGACAGACGATGACACTTACTCACTACGCATTTAAAAGAAACTACCCCTTAGATATTAAAAAGAGCAGCTTCAATGCTAAGTTCATTAAATGCCTCGTCGCAACATAATCGCCCGTGACTGTCTGATTTATCCATAGCTGCTCTCCTTTCTTTAAATTGAACTATTTATTGTTTCCGTGGAAAACAATAATTTATTATTAAAAATCCATAAAAAATTTAACACATAAAACCGTGTCTTGTAAACCCTATTTTTGCTGTTTTTTCTTATAATGAATGATACCAGCAATATCCGTTTCTACCTCGCTCCTTGATGATATATAGGGCTGTATCAGCACACCTCTTTAATGTACCTATATCCTCAGCATCATCAGGATATACAGCAAGGCCAGCGCTAAAGGTAACAGTATTCTCGGTTGCCTCACTTGACTGTTTAAAATTAGGTAAAACAATGCTGTTTATTTCTTTTTTAGCATTTTCTAATCTTTCGTCAATATCTTCTATTGAAGTAAGCTTAACAATTGCAACAAACTCATCTCCACCAAGTCTAAAAAGCTTGGCATCATCCCCCAGAGACATTTGCATTATAGAAGCAAATTTTTCAAGCAAAATATCACCTGCATCATGTCCCAGGCTGTCGTTTATATTCTTGAAGTAATCCACATCAAAGAAAATCAAAACCGATTTTTCCCACCCACTTATATACTTAATAGCCATCTCTTCAAAGGCTCGTCTATTAAAAAGACTGGTGAGTGGATCATGATTTGAAATATCTTCCAACTGTTCTTTTTCCTTCTTACTAATTTTCAATATAACAAATATCAAAAGCACTACGATTGTTAGTAATACTACCAAGAAGTTTAGGACATAATTTCTGAAGGATGTCATTGTGTCAGAAAGTACACTGCTTGGAATTCGAACTACAACATACCACCCTGGCATGCTATCAATTTTAGAGGAAAAGCTGGCATAATGTTCGCCTTCAAAATCATACTGATTACCAATCATTTCCTCACCACTACGCATGCTTTCTATCCACTTAATAAAACTCTTTCTGCCTGCATTTTCCAGAGACTGCATAGTAAAAAAACCATTAGTCCATGTTCCATTAACGCTTTCGTCAACGTTATTACAAACAATCATATTTGCAGATTCTGAATCCATAAGCCATATTTCAAGTCCTCTTGAAAATACATCAGTTGAAGCTATCTTCTGCAAATTATTAAATAATGATGTAGCAAATATCCATCCTGTCTCAGAATTACCATAGGTCACTTTAGCAAAACGCGTAATTACCAAATGTCCATTAACAGCATTTCTATATGGCACAGAAAGTGTGAAATAGTCGATATCCCTGGCATTCTCTAAAAGATCCCATTTTTCAAACTCATCTTTTTCGCTTTCTGTTCCATAAATATTCAAATCAGCATCCACGACGCCCATACTGACAAATTGCTTATTCTGTTTTACCAGATTATAAATTTCCTGTGGAGTAGAATAATTAGCATCACTTATTGTGGATGCAATCCCCAGAACCGTATCGTTTGATATTGTTATAGATGTGTTTATCTTTTCGGAAACAAGATTACAAATCTCCCCAGATAATCTTTGATCATGTTTTTCCATCAATGAATTAAAAGACAAAATGAGCACACTAAAAGAAAGCAGAAAAATGCAAAAACAAGCAACTACTGTTATATATAAAGTTCTTCTATCCTTTGAAATGAATAAACGATCTTGCTTTCTCATAGCATTCCTCTTTTAGTAATTGGCTAAAACATTCTGTACGTCCTCATCCTGATAAGTATCATAATTAACAACTATGACCCCAGTGTCATAATATTTCAATGCAGGCTTAGAATCGGCAATTAGTTCCTTTGCTGCCACCACAGCTCTATAGCCCATGTCAAATTGCCTTTGAACAATTGTAGAGGCGGTATAATCCTCAGATACTACAAGCTTTTTTATATCATCTGAAAAATCAAATCCAACAACAACCAAGTCTCGTCTTTCGTTATCCGCTATTGTTTTTGCAATAGCCTGTGTTGGGCCATTATTAGTGCCAAATACGCCGACAATATTTTTGTTAGTTTCCAAAAACACCTCAACCGTTCTAGCATCTACAGCTATATCGCCCTCTGCACTCATAAGGTTATCAGATATATGCCATTTTTCTGGAGCATTTTTCATCCAATACTGATAAAAACCAGCCAATCTTTCATTAACAGTCTGAGAACTTGAATTGCCTGCCATGATGCTTATAACTAAATCCTCATCTGAAGTATGTCCTGAATTTTCAAGCTGTATAATCATTTCCTCTGCAGCTGACTTGCCGGCAAGAATGTTTTCAGTCATGAAGCAAACATCAAAACTATCATTGTTTACAATTGTATCTACCAATACAACTGGAATTCCATTTTCCTTTGCTTTTTTAATACTCTCCCCTAATTTTACAGAATCATTAGGAGCAAGAATTATAGCATCCGCTCCTTTTTCTATGGCCTCTTCAACTAATACCTTTTGGCCTTTCCAATCAGAATCATTATCCGTCCCTGCCCAAAACACATTGCAGCCTTCACTTATTCCTGCCGCCTTTACAGCCTTGGCAATAGATTGCCAATAGCTGCTACTGACCACCTTTACAATCAAATAAATATTGGACTGACCTTCTTTTATTTCACTAAGAGCAGAAAACTCCGTAATAACTGATTCTCGTTCTGTACTTTCTGCCACAAATAAACTATCAGTAGTACAAGCTGTAAGGCTCAACGATAATATAATTATTAAAAAAAAAGAAAAAAGCCTTTTCATCCTTTATCCTCATATTAAGAATTAGCATTCATAATTGTAAAGCCATTTAAAAGCCCAATTAGTCACAATAACTTAATATAAGTATAGGTTGAAAAGACTTAATATTCAATCAATTCGCAGAATATTCAAACTTTTATCAACTTCATTTAACAAAGCTTTTCCACCATCGCTCTGTCAAATGTTACTGTTTTTACTGAATTAACTTCTATCTGATATAATGCATTTGCCGCTAAATGTTCTGCGGCCTGCTCTACATTTCTAATACCTGTAGAAATAACAAACTTTTCCATTACAGCATCTAAGCCATCCTCAGTAATCTGACACTCCTCAGGCGACATCCCCATTCGCTTTAATACCTTTGGAAGCGAAAATCTTCTAAAGATTTCCTTTTTTTCTTCCACTGTATAATCAGGAATATCAATTACCGCAAATCTGGACATCAATGGTGCGGAAATATCCGCCTTCACATTAGCTGTCGCAATTGGGTATACGCCCATTGTTGGAATCATACATTCCATATAGTTGTCAGTAAAGCCAAGGTTGTCCAAAAGTGTCAGCAACACATCTGCAGGATTACCATTCCCTTTACCTGAATTTGCTTTATCAAGCTCATTTATTATAAATACCAAATTACTTGTACCTGAATTTGCAAATGCCTCCATAATAATGCCCGGCTTTGCATTTGAATATATTCTTGAGCTGCCTGTAAGCTGTTCAGGGTCGTTGATAGAGCTCATATCAAGCGTAGTCCATGGAAGCTTTAAAATTCTTGCTACCGCATATGCAATTTGAGATTTACCCACTCCTGCGGGTCCACATAAAAGCAATCCATAGCTAGGCAATGTGTGTGTGCGATTAACCTGTATGACAGTCTCCATAATGCGCTGCTTCACCGATTCAAGACCATAAAGCTCCTCATCAAGGATCTTACGGGCAGCAACCGGATCAATAGCTTCAAAATAATCGCTTTTCCACTGGATGCCAGTCATAATCGAAAGGGCACGCTGAGCATGTCTTCTCTCTTCGATAGTCACCTCTGCTGACTTTGCAACCGCCAGATTTCTCCTAGCCCAAAGACGTATGTTATCTGGAAAGGTTCGACCTGCACAGGTAATAAAATCGGTGATGGACTGAATACTTGTGAGTTTCATATCATCTCCATCTTCCACGTCCTCTTCGTCAAGCTCCTCCTCAGATGGTGCATTTGAAGCAAAGAGACGTTCCATCATAAACTGCAGGAAACCATCCTCAGATGAAAGCTTGCCGTTGCCCATACCAGTTTCACGTATTTTGTAAACAGCATATCCATCAGCTGTGGTTGCACCTGAAAGACGAACTGGTATATGATTCTCACCAAGCCAGCCTATAAGGCTTGTAAATCTAGAATCAATTTGAAGGATATCTACTGAGACAGCACCATTTTCAGATTCATATTCAAAGCTGCTTCTGCTGATTGGATTTGTAAAAATTCCATTTGTGTGATGTGCCATTTTTCCACCCTTATCCTGTAGAATTAGAATTGGCTTTTCAGGCGTAGCCTCTGGCTCATTAGATTTAAAGGCGGTGTAGGTCACCACCGCATCCTTCTTAACACTTTCATCATTGGCAAAATCAAATACTGGCATAGTCTCTTCTCCCTTTTTAGACTTTTGCAGGCACTATTTTTGTGCCTGCAAACTGACTTTATATTTGCCTCTCATTCTAGCAGAATACTTTAGCAGAGTAAAGTGTCGCTATTTTTTAATTAGAGTCCAATCCTCTTCCATGTATGGAGACTTAGTTTCAATCATTTTGGCGTTATAAGTACCATCTCCATTATCTGATAATGTAAGAACATATCCACCAGGAACATCGTAGTTATGAAGTGCGAATTTATCAGGGGTATCACTATTATGAAGAATATAACCATGTAGATCGCCATACTCATAGCTTCCTAACCCCTTTTCATCAATATCTATCTTAAGCCATGCATCAATATCCGGTGACATTTCATAGTGACCAGCCCATTTATTAGTTTCAGTAACAACAGAACTTTCTGTTTCCTGTTCAACCTTTTCTTGTTCTTCTGGCTCAGAATTGTCAACAAAAGTCTCAGGTACAATTACCGTTTCTTCTGTCTGTTTCTTTGGTAGCTCTGGAAGTGATTCATTCGTAGCTTTTATCAGCTCAACCCATTCAGCATTATGTTTTTTTGAAAATTTAAAATACTTTTCAACCGAAGGCATACTTCTGTCTACAAATGTTGTAATATCAATCCAATCAGAATAATCGAAACCATTCTTTTGTAATCCGTAATATACCTGCGCCGCTGGAACGACCTCAACGCTACACCAACTGGCATCATCATAATTATCAAATTGACTACTATACACATCAACTAGTTTATTAGTAGGATCAATATAGTAAAGACAGCTATATTGGTTATCATCACCTTTTTCCGTTGCAATATATATCACATTATCATAGGATTTTGCATACAAATGTGGTGTCTCTTCCAAACTGTACTCTCTTAAACCAGCACCTCTTTCAAAATATGGTTCAGTAATAGGTTCTAAAACATATGAAATATCATTTTTTTCTACAATTTTACCACTGTCCTGATCTAAAACTGGATATTTTCCCCATACAAAACCTGTATAGGTACCTATACCATTAAAATCAATATAAATAAATTTCTGTGTAACAATTTTTTTATGAGAAAACATACTATTAATAGCGACTCCTCCAACAGCTATGACAGCAGCTACTATAATTGCAATAATCGATTTTACAGAAAGTGTAATTCCTCCTATCGTTACACCAGCCTTCGCAGCACCTGTTGTTGCCGTAGCACCAGTTGTATTCAAGCTTGCAGATGCTGTTGCAGCCCCAGAGCCTTTTGCTACGCCAACTCCACTAAGCACAGAACTTACAGGTGGAACCGCAGCCTGACACGCCAATGCATCCTTTTTGAAAAGTGCAATAAAGAATACCATTGGCAAAAGACCATAGAGCTTTGTCCCCTTCTTTTCAAGTTCAAGAACCTTGTCCTTAATCTTGTTGCGACCGTAGTTAAGACGACTCTTAACAGTATTCTCTGAAACACCCAACGTTTCAGCAATTTCCTTTACAGACATTTCATCCATATAAAACATTGTAATGCAAATTCTCTGCTCGTCTGATAAACCTGACATCATTTCTTGTATAAGTCTGGCAGTTTCCTTTTGGTCCATTGCAAGCTCAGGACATGTGTCTATTCTATCATCCTCGAAAATATCACTAATATCCCCTTCGTCCTCATTTTCCGTCATCGAAAAAAGCATTGGATTATCTTTCTTTAACTCATTCATAGAACGAGTTGCAACAATTCGCCCAAACCAGCTTTCAAACTTTGAGGCACCCTCTAATTGCTCAAGACTTTGAAATGCTTTGATATATGATTCCTGTAAAACATCCTGTGCATTATATTCATTCTTTAAATATTTTAATGCTATATAATACGCTCTCTGATATGTCTTCTCGTAAAGATAAGTGATTCCGTTATTATCACCTTTTTTCGCAAGTTCTACTGCTCTAATAATATCCATATATTTCTCCAAATCAAATGTGTAGTCTAACTAATTCCCTTAAAATTAATTACCAAGTCTTTTCTATGATGCTGCCACAGTCATCCACTTCTTTAGAATTAAAGTCTGCTATAGCATCATCTAATGTTTCGAAGCCATGATCTTCATCTACCGATTCATATGATAATCCATTTACTCCAACTGTCACATCATAAGCAATACCATATCCATAATTTGTAGTACCATCAGAAGTATATGTGAATAGAACTACATAATTTATACCTTCAGCATTACAAATATCCTCTGAATACTCATGAAGAGCTTTTCCTTCAACGCTGGAAACAGAATAATCATCATTCCAGTTTTGTAAACCTGAATTAATTTCATCAATAATTTTTTGCTCATATGGTTCAATGTCTGAAATTGATGAAACCTCGCCGCCTTTTTCACTCCAAGTAGCTCCAATCGCTACGTTAGACTCAAAATCAACCATTGCTCCTGTTTCTTTTGAAAAGTAAAAATCATATCCCATACCATGAGTGATTTCATAACCTACATTTTTAACAGCATTTGGAACAACCTGGTCAATACTGAAATGTAAATCTATACAGTTCTCTTTTGCGTGTCTCTCTGTTTTTTCAGAAAACTCAGCATCAGCGAAAAGACTGTTCTGTAAATCTTTTACCTCATCAACAGACATTTTCATAATGTCCTCATATGACCTACCATCAATATAACGGCAATATAGCTTTGCCGCATCCTCTACTTCTATAGATGCTACTACACAATCCTTTAAATTAGCTGACTCCTCTGATAAGTTTATAACATGAATTGTAAACCACTCATTACCATCTCTATAAATCTCTAGTTTGCTAAACTTCTTACCTTCTACTAATGCTTTAGAATTGTAATCATACTCATACTTAATCGAAGAGGATTTTACTTTTTTCATGAAATCACTCATCAAAAAACCAGGCTCATAAAGTACATCATCAATCTGAACTGCTCTATCTGAAACCTTAACCTTCTTCCAACCAGCATCAGCCTTAAATAATTTAGCCTTCACCTCTTGCTTTTCATCCACCGCATCATCTTCAGAAGAGCCCTCGCCCATTAAATCCCCTTTGATGATAGCTGCATCTACAAGAAGCTGTTCCTCTTGTGTTAAGCCATTGTAATATTTATTGAATTCATCCTCTGACATGGAAGAAACATATTTATATATTTCCTCTGAAGTCATCTTTGATAAATTCTTTGAACCGCATCCAACAAATGCTCCTGCAATCATAAGTCCCATGACCATAATTAAAATTTTCTTTTTCATATTCATTTCCTTTTCTAAATAAAATATTTATAACCTGTGCTTAAGCACATAATTATCTTGTCCTTACACTAATAAGACAAATCAAAATGTGATTAGGTTTTAAAATTTAAAAAAAATTTTTAAAAAATTTTTTATCCTCATAATTTTCGTTATATATATGTCATTCAGCGCAAAACAGAAAGGATTATATCACGATTTTCTTTTCTCTTTCAATCAATTTTCACAGATTGAACACAATTTCGTCGGTTATAACAAAAAAAGAGAAAGGAAACTGATTTCCTTGTATCAGTATCCTTTCTCTTTGAGTATTATGTTACAAAATATTACTATATTTTAAGCTTCTTTAAATGCCTCTTTTTTTGCATATACTTTTAAAGATATTTCTTTTGCTCCGTAAAGCCTCTCCCCTTTACCTCAGAAACACGGCTTACAATTATGAAAGCTTCCGGATCTATTTCATGAACAAGCTTCTCAGCTTTGGCAAGCTCTCTAGTGGATACAATTGAAAGACATATCTCTGTATCCTTTCCTAGGTATCCTGTACGACCATACATAACGGTAACACCACGGTCTACGTCCTGAAGGATTGCACGACGAATTTCATCGCTCTTTTTACTTACTACCTTAATCTGTGTTTTGGCTTTTCCAAGAATAAGTGTTTTATCCATTGTCATTGTGTAGATTACGACAAGAATAATACCGTATAAAACTAAATTAATATCGGTAAACATAGCCTGAACTGCGAGAATGCAGATATCAAGGGCCCACATCACTCTGGAAATAGATGTACCAAAAAATTTATTCAATACAATCGGAGGAATATCCATACCACCTGTGGACGAACCCGTTCTAATAACAACTCCAAGACTAAATCCTACCAGTAATCCACCGAAAACTGTGCAAAGCACAACATCGTCAATAGGTGGATAATGGGCTGCTATAATCTCTGCAATATGAATTTCTACAGGCCAACAAAATGTAGCAAGCAATGTGTTTGCTGCAAATTTTTTACCCATGGCCCACCAGCCAACAAAAAATAATACTGTATTTATAACAAATGCAGCGTAGGATGTTTTCACCCCAAACATATGGTGAATAAACAGCGCAATTCCTGTTCCACCACCAGTGATTAAGCCTGATGGTTCAATAAAAAAAGCAACTCCTACCGCATAAAAGAAAAGTCCAATTACTACAATAAAACTAGTTTTAATTATCTGCTTCATGGTGTCTCCAAATATCATTCTCTCTAAGTAAGCAACGAGGAGTATTGTACACCATCGGCGGACATTTGTCAGCACAGCACGGTAGTGTGTTATCACATTAGCGTAATAAAGAGTAAAAAAGAACCCTTATAAAAGGGTTCTCATAAATCAAAATCTGCAACTTCTTCGTCAAGTTCAAACCATTCTGCTTCAAGCTTTCCTTCAAGCCCTTCCCTTATAAGCTTCCAGTTTTTTAAAAACCATACAGTCTGACCTGGATGCTTGTAAAGGGAAAGCATTTGTGCACCTTCATATTTATACGGGTAAACCAATGGAATACTGGTAGGTCTTGCTGTAGTGAAAAATACCACTTGACGATACATCTGATTTTCCAGAGTGTTTGGTGTAGCACAATAATATATGTAATCACCATAGTCAGTTCCATAATGAAAATCAACTTTGTACTGTTCTACATCCATTGGATCCATATCAGAACAACTGAACTCCTCCACACGTAGGGATTTTACATCAATATCTTCAAGTTCATGTTGCTGCTTTGCCTTTTCCACTGCAGCTTTCCATTTTTTAACTTCCAGTGGACTCATCAGGCCTGCGAAAAATCTATCTTCCTGTTCCAGCTTTTCAGATTCCTCTTCTGAAGCGTTGGGATCCTTTCCTGTTTTTAGCCAATAATTTATAGTATTAAGATGTTTATTAAGCTCTTCTATATGAGGTGCATAATGTTTATCAAGTGCAACCATATCATCCCATTGTTCTTTGAATGCTGCCTTTACTGCATCCCTGGCATTTTTCTTCTTGAAATAAATGGGCATAGCAATTAACAAATTCAAGCTTATAAACAATACGCAAATATTTATTGTTACCCAATCCATAAATCAGCCCCCATTTTATGAGAAAAAGTGTGAATAAAATAACAACACAACCAGGATTACAAGCATTCCTGTGTTTATAAAGGACAAAGTAATAAGCTTTCCCCACCTCTGCTTGTTGGCCGTTTCCAACTTCTGACTTATCTCACCTGTCACTTTGTCTAACTGAGCTTTTATAGGTGCTTCGTAATCAAGCGATCTTTGTAATCGAACCATTTTATCATCAATACCTTTTAGCATACGCTCATTTTTCAACTGAGCATTTAAAGCAGCCTGTTTAGCCTCTTTGCTATTATCATATAAAAAATCCAGAGCATCCTGCATGGAATACAGCTCTTCCTGAAGTCTACTAATCTCCTGACGGATAGCATCCTCATCCATGCCCACATATCTATGCCTGAAAATATCTTTGCCTTTGTAATCTCCCTGCATAACCTCTTCTCCCTTGAGTTTTTGCAAATACAAAACGATGGCTTATTATTTTCCCCACCTAATAATTTCTTTATTAAATTTTAACACTTTTAACTACATTTTGTATAGACAATATATCAAATTGCCACATTTCGTGCGATAATAACAAACCCTACCAATGAGTTTTATGCTCATCAATTATCTCATTTGTTTCGGTGTTCACAAGATAAAAACCTTTTAGTATAGCCTCCGTCTGGCCAAGGGAATTCCCCTCCTCATCCAAAGGTTCTGCTTCAAGCACCAATTCCAGACACTCATTACCATTTTCATCATTTTTTATTCCATTATCATAGAGATTGTATTCAAAATCTTCATCCCTATCGATAGTGCCTCGCACAACCCCTTTGGCTGTGTAGCTCAGCTTCACATCAGTAAAATCATCAATAATTTCTTCCTGAACAAGATAGTTTGCAAGAGCTATCATGTGATTCATAATATCAATATCATTCACAGGTTCCGAAGATGCATCTATGTAATAATCATCTTCATAATCATCCTCATAAGAATAATAATCATCATTATATTCATCATAGATTGCAGTATTATCTTCTGACGTACCAACAAAAATATTTCTGAAGGAATCTACAATCAAAAAAGCATTTATAAAAAACGTAATCATAAAAATTATTATGGTTACAACAATCTTTATAAGCTTTTCCTGTCGTCCTGCAATTACATTTGAAATAATATATGTGAACACAGCAGCCATTGAAAGTGCCATTAGCAAAGACTGAATATCAAAAATAATCTTTGGGATACCGTAGGCTACAAGCACCTCGTTGTCTAAACCTTCAATAACACAGGATATTCCAAGAATCAAAAAAACTAAAAACGACAAATAGAAAACAACTGTTTTTGGCTTTTGCAAGAGTTGAACATCAACAGTCTTTTGAGGGCTTTCAATCCAAGTTGCAAGGACTTGATAATCCTTGTTCTTTATTGGTTTTCTGCTAAGTGACAAAGCTTTTTTGCACATTTCCTTATCACCTTTTATGGCCTCAAGACGACCACAGGCTAGTGCAAATACAGAAGAATAATTTTTGTTTTTATGCCAAAATTTCGCATATAAATAAAGATTGAAATATATACGTTCCTGCACATCAAGTTTTACAACCTTTGAACGAACAATGTGCATTATCAATATAGTAAATCCTACAAACAGGAAAAATGCACTACATGCCAAATATAAATAAAATGCGACATCATCATATATAGCCAACTGAACCTTTTGTTTTACAAAAAACAGCATCAGAAATACATATGCCACAATATAAAAGGCTAGTATTCCAATACTTAGCATTCTTCTTTTTGCCCACGCAACACCTACCGATGTACCATCAAGAGAAGAAATATCAAATTCATTTTCATCATAATAATTCATGTTTCAAATTCCTCTAAACCTTAATTTTATGTATAATCCCACACTGACAATTGTACCATTGCATCTACCTCCAAACAACGAAAAAGAGACGGCAATTGGTTGCCGTCTCAATATTCTTAAGTAATAATATTATTCTGTAATATATTGATCTACATTGCTTGAATCAACTCTTTCGAAAGGAACCCAGATATATTTACCATCTTCTGTTGCTCCTTCTATATCCTTTACATTATCTCCATTTGCCAGCTTTAATGCTGCCTCAACTGCTGCCTCTCCTTGTCCAACACCAGACTGATATACAGTAAGTGCCATATCACCGTTTTTAATTGCTTCACATGCATCACCTGCTGCATTTACTCCCATTATTGGCACATTATTAAGATTGACACCATTTTCCTTGCAATATTCAACTATGCCCATGGCCATAGTATCATTGTTGCAAAGTATACAGTCTAAGGCATTTCCTGTGCTAAGGAATATTTCAAACATATCCTTTGCTTTACCTTTGTCCCAATCTGCATAGTCTTCAAACACATAATTGATTTGTTTTCCACTTTTATCAAATACCCGCTTTGCTCCTTTTGTTCTTCCATCTGTAGCAGACTGGCCTCTAGGTCCTTTTATAATCATCACATTCAATTCTGATTTTGAGCCTAGTTTTTCTAATGCATATTCAGCTTGAAATTGTCCAGCAACATTTTCATCAGAACCAACATATATATATTTATTAGCTGTCAGTCTTTTATCAGCAGGGCAGTTACATATAAATATAATAGGAATATCTCCTGCTATCGCCTCCAGTTCTACAGCTGTATCTGCAGAAACAGGACCGCATATAATCACATCATAATCCTGTTGAACAGCACTTTTCACTTGTTCTACCTGCTTTTCTATGGAATCCTCAGCAAATCCCACTTCAATGCTAGCCCCTTCTGCTTTTGCCTTAGCTTGTGCCGCCTCAACCAGCGTTCCCCTAAAGCTGCCAGGTTTCGCTTCATTATACATAGTAAGATATATTTTTGTTCCACCACTACTTCCTACAGAGCTATTTCCACAAGCAGATAGCAACATCATCCCCGCCAGCATGGCACACATTACGATTCGGAGTGTTCTTTTCATATCAGTTCTCCTCCTTCTCAATCTTAAACATTGCAACCTGATTGGCAAGTTCTTCAGCTGACCTTGTTAATTCTTTTGCATCACTAGCCACCGTCTCACTATTTCCAGTAATATGATTTGCCTGTTCCACCATGTTATCTGATGTTGCAAGAATTTCCTCTGAACTTGCAGCCTGTTCCTCGGAGATAGCAGCTACACTGCTTGCAACTTCATCAACCTTCTCAACCTTTTCTATCATTTCCTGAACCAATGTATTAACCTCATCGATATTAGCAAAAATGACATCAAATGTTTTAAGAGCGCCTCCTACAAGCTCACTACTATTATTAATATTGTCCACGCTATTATCAGCCTGGGCTACAGCATCCTTAACCAATTCATTTATTTCATAAATTAAACCTTCAATACTTGAAACAGACTCTGCACTACTTTTTGCTAATTTCCCAATTTCTGTTGCAACAACTGCAAATCCCTTTCCTGCTTCGCCAACACGAGCGGCCTCTATTGAAGCGTTCAACGACAATAGGTTGGTTTCTTCTGCTATATTACTGATTACACTTGTAATATTAGTAATTTCACCTGATGCAGTTCCCACCTTATCAATGGCAGCCTGAAGTTTGGTAACAGAATCATTAATCGACTTCATAGCATCGCCTACATTCTGCATGTCTGTCTTTCCTTCTTCTGAAACCTCCACTGTTTCTTTCATCTTCGTGTCAACTTTGGCACCATTTTCTCTTGTTTCAGCAACTACCATAGCAAGTGTAGTTGCATTTTCTGCAATTTCATTTACAGAAACAGAAAGTTGCTCAACAGTATTGTTAAGTTCTTGCATTGATTGACTTTGCGTGCGAGACGCATCATACATCTGTCCAGAAACAGTCGTGCTATTATCCGCCTGCATATGTAGCTTACCAGAAACTCCATGAATCGAAGAAATCATTTGACGCATTGAATCAATGAATTTTTCCACATGAACGCTCATTAAGCCAATTTCATCTCTACTTTTTGTATCAACAGATACAGTAAAATCTCCATCTGTCATTGCAGTAATAGCTTCTGTCAAATTCTTAACAGGGCTAATCACTATATGAACCACTCTGGCAATCAAAATTCCCAGTAACAGCAATGATATTGCACCAATAATAATCATCGCTGTTCTGATCAACTTAACATCCTTATAAACCACTGCAGATGGTACATACGAAACCAAAATCCAGTTTGTACCTTCTACTTCCATGAAATATGTGATATTTTTATCAATTTCATCTGGTGTCAGGTCGTAATCAGCTATTTTTGCTGCTGCCCCTTGTAAAAACTTTCCAGATGCACTTGAAATCTTCGTAGAAATCAGGCTGTTGTCACGATGAGCCAATATTGTTCCATTACTTGCATCAACAAGGAATGTCTGAGCATCATCCATCTGGACAAAACTATTAACAATAATACTGATTCTCTGAAGAGACATATCAGCAGACAGTACCTTTAGGACACCTGATTTATCATTGAGTATACCTGATGCACTAATTACTGCTTCACCGGCAGCATTAGTATAGGCAGATGTAAATCCCATATTTAATCTGGTAAGACCTTCGTTGTACCAAATGGAATCTGTAACACTGCCCTTATTACCTTCAAATTCCCCAGCTGTGATTATCCTACCATTCTGCTCTCCAATATAGAGACCGTCTGGATAGTTATCATCGAAACCATAATATTGGTCCAGCATACCTTGAAGTTGTTCCTCATCTGGTTGTGTGCCCTCGATTGTCTGCTTAACGATTTGGAAAGCAGCAAGATTTTCATTTAACCAAGATTCAATTTCGCTAGCCTGACTTTCAATTGATGAGCGCAGTAAATTCTGAGAGTATTGTGTTAAAAGATTTTTGGAAATAATGTAGGAAATGCCAATTAACAGCACTACAATTAGAATTACCACTGGAAGAATGACACCTAATAACTTGGTCTTTATCGAGACCATACCTTCTTTTTTATCCATGTGTTGTACCTTCCTTTAAACCGAAACACATTTACAGGTCGTTCTAGTAGATAATTGTAAGATATAAACAATTATAACACGGCATCATATTGTGCACAATGCACAATAGAAAAATTCACAGAATAGATATATAATTATCACATTTTACTTAAAACCTATCTTTTTATAGTAAAAAAGACAGTGAACCAAAGTCCACTGCCTTTTTTTCTAATTATATTCCTTGGTCTCCAACAGGAATGTAACAATAGAATGGGGTTTCTGTTCTATTTTGCCTGTCTTATCCTTCAAGGTAAGATTGTATGAGATTTCTTTATCTGTTCTATTTAAAGCGACTACTGCAATGGTGCCATCCTCATTTAAGAAACCACAGGTCTCAATATCTGATGTAAAGGATGAAACCAGTATTCTCTTAGCTCCCGGTGTGATGAATCTGCTAAAATGACCAATATAGTAATAGGAGAGGTTTATATCAATCTTGTCATTTTCAATATCACACATAACAGGGGCACTGCAATAATTGCCCACATGATTTGGACCGCCTTCTGAATTTAAATAAATATTCCAATCAAGCCAGCCATTTGTTCCTGCCACCAGATTTCCCACCATATCATGTGCGTACATTTCTGCGTGTGCAAGCTGATTGCTTCCATCAAATCTGGAATATTCCACACAGCCCTCTGTAAATAAAAGTTCTTTATCAGGATATTGCTCTCTAACCGCCTTTAGTGCTTCGAAATGATCACCGGTATACCAGTGATAACCAATTCCATCAATAACATTTTCAGCGTCATCCACATCAAATGTCTTTTCTAAACGTTCTACAATAATATCCTTATTGTGATCCCATACATTAATCTTTACATTACTATGTCCATTGCAAGACAATGCTGGCTTTAGATAGTCTCTGACAAACTCTGCTTCTTCAGCACCTGTAAAAGTACATGAATCCCATGTCTGCACTGCAGCCGGCTCATTTTGAACTGTAAGTCTGCTAATATGAATTCCTTCCTTATCGTACATATCCAAATATGTAGCAATCATTGATGCCCACATTGATTTGAAGCTGTCCATAAGTTTTCCACCATGGTTCATCTCCTGATTAGTTTTCATAAAACCAGGTGGGCTCCAAGGGGATGCCAAAATAGATATTCTGCTATTCTTTTTCAATGCTGCCTTGATTAAAGGAATCAGATATTCTTTGTCTCTTTCAATAGAGAAGCTGGTTAGTAGCTTATCTGTAGGCTCGTTTATATAAGCATAATTTCCCAGTGAGAAATCGCAACTTTGAATATGGGTACGACAAAAACTATATCGATTCCCCTTAGTTCCAAAATACAAATCAATAAGCTTTTTCTTTGACGCCTCTCCCATATTAGCATAGGTGTATGCTGCCGCCTCGGTAAATGCCCCTCCAAATCCTACAATCTTCTGATATGTATGGTTTGGATAAACCTTTAGCTGATTGAATTCACCGATTGGCCCCTCCTTGAAACTCAATGTTTTTTCTATTAACTGTTCATTCTCATCTGAGAAATATACTTTCATTTATTCACCCTCATATACTCGCTGAAATGATCTCATTTACTCTGAAATCTTTTCAGCGTTTCTTTTCATTTTTTCTGTCTTTACTTTTACTATATCGTTCCAGCTATTTTCATCCAGGAACTGCTTGTATGCCTTAAGTGTGCTATCAAAAGCAGCATCATCTTTTGCACGAATCAATGATACCAATGTTGATGACCAGTTTGTTTTAATTGCAGCATTTGCTCTTGCTTCTGCTGTGCCTGCATCCGGGTCAACATTTTCCAAAATATAGTGATGGTAGAGCTTTCCTCTGCCCCATTCCTGAATCTGAACAATAGATTCTGGGAATGCATCCACTCCTAATTTTCTATACTTGTCATGTCCAAATGGAATGAATTCAGCAAGACGCATCTCCTTTTTAAAACGGTCATTGTCTTTAAGCTGCAATTCCTTTGCCTCATCTGTTAGTTCATATAATCCATCAGAATTGATTGTATAGGTCTCACCTTCCACACCATATGTTGTAAGAATCTGGCCTTCATCAGACAACAAATATGTATACAGCTGAATTGCCTTTGCTGGATCCTTACAGGTCTTTGATATGTATGTAACCATCCATCCACTTAAACCTGCCTGATTAAGCTTTGGTTCATTTCCTACTGTGCTGGCAGGACCATCAATCGCAATATACTTATGTCCTGTATCATTTGTAAATTGTGTCAAGAAACCAGACTGTTGAGGCACGCCCGCCATCATTACACAGCCATACTTTCCTATACTCAGTTTTTCCTGCCATGCAGTGTTGTCGTCTGTAAAGCTGTCATCATTAATAAGACCATCTCTATATGCCTCATTTAATGTCTTTACCCAAGAAAGATAATCCTCATCAAGGTTTCTGTCATAAAAACTATTATCATTATCCGCAAGAGGTACACCAATGTAATCCTGTAGTATATCCCCTAGAGAACTTGTTCCATCAGTCTCAAAATTATTGAATCCAAATGGTACCAACTCTGGATACTTAGCTTTTATGTCCTTTAATGCAGCAATAAACTGCTCTTTAGTTTTCATCTCAGGCTTTCCAATAGCTTCATAAACATCATCTCTTATAACAAAGGCACTACTTGCTTCGATATCTCCATTTTCATAATCAGCTATTGTATTTGAGTAATTTGCATATCCATATGTTTTATCATCAGATAGCTTAAACCAATTTAAAGTATCCTCTGCTGCAACCTTATAGAAATATGGATCATAATTGTCTGCCAGATCCTGCAATGAATATGCCCATGTATCTGCTTTCTGAGCAATGCTTGAGTTTGCATCAAACACTGTTATAATGTCTGGCATATCCCCGCTTGCAAAAAATGTGTTTAACTTTGTGTCATCTCCTACAGAAAATTCCACATTAAGCTTCATATCTTCCTTAATCTTTTTGGTAACAACATCATTACCCCACTCTGTATTCCACCAATCCGCATTTACGTACCAGCTCAATGTAGAGCTTTCCTTGGTGTCTAACTGCCAAGCTGGAACATTTTCATCTAATGTATAACGCCCATCTTCCACAACACCATCTTCTCCTGTTACTACCATTTTTCCACCTGCGGAACTCTTTGAATCTCCACAGCCTGTCATGGTTCCAACTGCAATTGTAGACATCATTGCAAAGGCAACCACTCTTCTTCCCTTCTTCATCATAAATAAAACCTCCATAAATACATTTATTCTTTCACAGCACCTAGCATCATTCCTGATACAAAGTGCTTTTGAAGCAATGGATAAATAATCAAAATAGGCACTGTTGTAATCACTATTGTTGATAACTGAATTCCCTTTGATGTCGTCTCTAAAACTACAGTTCCTATAGTGTTCATAGTCGCTGCCTGCTGCTGAACAATAATGTCATAAAGCTTCATCTGCACAGGATATAACCCCGGATCCGTGATATAAAGCTTAGCTGTCATGAAATCATTCCACTGGAACACTCCATTGAACAAAGCAATTGTTGCTAAAGCAGGCTTTGAAAGTGGCATAACTATTCTGGTAAAGCAAGTCCAAACTCCTCCACCGTCAATTTTGGCTGATTCCTCCAAAGAAGCAGGAACCTGTCTAAAAAAGTTCATTAATATAACCACGTCATAATAGCTAAACAACTGTGGGATGATATACACAAGAAAGTTATTAAGAAGGCCAAGCTTTCTCATCAATAAATATGTAGGAATCATTCCGCCTGAAAAAAACAGTGTTATAACTCCCATCACTGTATACAACTTTCTAAATTTCAGTTCTTTCTTGCTGAGAGCATAAGCAACAACTGAGCAGAAAAACACGTGTGTTACAACTCCAATTACAGTTTTTAAAACTGATATTAAATAGGCTCTCCAGATACTGCTATCCTTCAGTACCGCCTTGTAATTATCAACCGTCCATTCCTTTGGGAAAAACACAAAATTTCCTTCTGCCAGGCATTTACTACTAGCAAATGAAGATGCCAGAATGTTTAAAACTGGTGCAAGTATAATTATTGAGATCAATGTAACTAAAAAGACATTGAAAATATTAAAAGCTTTTGTCGAACTAAAACGTCCCATATCCTTCTCCTCTATAAAACCGACCCGTCATTTAATCGCTTGGTAACCTGATTTGCCAAAAGCAACAGGATTACCGAAACTACTGATACTCCAAGCCCTACTGCAGTGGCGTATGAAAAATCTCCCTGAGTGAGACCCATTCTATAAACATATGAATCAATTACCTCTGCCTTACTAAGGTTTTGTGAATTCATCAAAACCAGAGTCTGATCAAGATTTGATTTCAACAAACTACTTATTGTCAAAATGAAATTCAAACTAATAATTGTGGAAAGCATTGGTAATGTAATACTTACAATCTGTTTAAGCTTTCCTGCCCCATCAATCTTTGCTGCTTCATAATAAGTAGGATCAATGCCTGCCATAGTGGCCAGATAAAGAATTGTTCCCCATCCTGCTTCCTTCCATGTATCTGACAAAACAGCTATCATCCAGTACTTGCCAGGGTCTAACAGAAAATTCTTAGGTTTTGCAAGTATGCCCGAGTTCACCAAAATAGTATTTATCATACCATTTGTAGAAAGCCAGTTGACCACCATTCCACCAAGGATAATCCATGATAGAAAGTGAGGAAGATAAGAAATAGTTTGTGTAATTCTCTTAAACGGACCATCCTTTAGCTCATAAATCATAATGGCTAAAACAATTGGAGTGGTGAAACCAATCAAAAGCTTTAATAAGCTTATTCCTAGTGTATTAACAACGGATTGCCAAAAATATTTATCCGTCGCTATAATCCTGAAATTTTCTAAGCCCACCCATCTAGCTGTGTCGATAGTGTCTATTACCGTATAATTTTTAAAAGCAATGGTCAGACCATAAATTGGGTAATAGCAAAAAATCAACATGAATATCACCCCTGGGATAATCATGAGTTGCAAGGGGATTTGTTTTCTAAATTCTCTCATAACACACCTCTTTATATAATTTCTTCTCCTGGCTGATTAATATTTTTAAAATAGGTCAATTCCGCTAAACCTTTAAAATATTTATCAGCTGTTATATATAATTATAGATTTCACAAAATTACCAACAAGCGATTATACTGCTGCAAAAAGAGTCGATTTTGCTTTTTATAAGATTTGTAGTATAATGTCCCAAACGCCTGTTTAATCAGGTCGTTATTGATTTATTTAAGGGGTTAATAATGGAGAAAAAAACGAAAGCAAATCATGAAAGTGATCGAATTACAGATGGATTTGACATATTCTTTTGGATTTTCAATGATCCTAGTAGCTATGTTTCAACCCACTGGCATACAGCTATCGAAATTCACTACATATTAGAAGGCTCAGTAGAAATCTACCTTCCAAATCAGACCCACTATCTAGAGTCTGGAGATATTGCACTTATAGATTCCACAGTCTTACATTCTATAAAATCGGGACATGGAAATAAGGCTATATTAATTCAAATTCCCTACCCTCTTCTGTCCAGATACATACCAAACTTTGATGAAATGCTTTTTTCTTTTGATACCAAGTCAGAGGATCCAGATATTGTATCGAAAAAGAAAGCTCTTATAAAAATTATCAATAGAATGAAGAAGTTATTTGAGGATAAACCAGACGGAGGTATACTGAAATTCAACAGTCTTATTTTTGATTTAATGTATCATCTATATCACGATTTTTCTCACCCAAAGGATTCCGAACAGCTTCTTTTGGAAAAGAAGAGCTTTGACAGAATAAAGACAATCATGAAATACACAAACGATCACTACAATGAGCCAATTTCAATCCCTGAAATTGCATCAATTGTGGCCTTAAACGAAGATTATTTCTGCCATTTCTTCAAAAAGAATTTAGGCATCACATACCTGCAATATTTAAATGAGCTTAGAATGTCACATATACACCAGGAGCTTCTTTCTACAGATATACCTCTAGGGGAACTATTAGAAAAGCACGGCTTCTCGAACTATAAAGTATTTCGAAGAATGTTTCAGGAACAGTTTGGTACCACACCGGCCCAATACAGAAAGTTAAACAAGAAAAAATGACATTTCTCATAATAGAAAATGGCTAGCATCTTTCGATACTAGCCATTTTCTCAAGCCGAGCCACATGAATTCACTACTTTATAAAATTAACATGGAAGCATTCCCAAAGTTGAATGCTATCACTATCTGCCTTCAGTACACATTTTCCATCATCTGTAATATCAGCCTTTACATATTTATCATTAGCTTTTGATTTAAAGGCATATTGTCCATCTGAAACCTTGATAATTTCATACTTCTCCCAACCTTGAATCTTTTCACTTCTAGCCAAAAGCTGATTGTTCTCATCGATTACTGAACAAATATATTTATTATTTGCACCTGACTTGAATGAATATGTGCCATCACTATTCTTTACAACAGTAATCACTTCCCATGCACCGCCAAAGGAATCTCTAACAGCTGCCATTGGCTGTTTTCCCTCATCCTGTGCACATACCACTTTTTCATTTGCATCAGCAGTAAAATAATACTGTCCTTCTTTTAAAACATCATCATTTGAACCAGATGGAATGTTTGAAGTATTTTTTGCAGTAAAGTATGGTTTTAGAGCATTAACAAGAGCATCATTACGCTCCGATGTTTTAACATTTGCCCATTTACTCTTAATCTGGTCAAATGAATCTGTTTCAATATTTACTTTGTTGTTGGAGGTATGATGATATAATCCCCAATTTCCATATGAACTAACAGTTTTGTATGTCCATGTAGTCCAGTTAAGCCCTGCATTATTTAAAAGTTCTACGCCTTGCTTCCATGCATCAATATTGTTGAAATAGCAGAACTCGCCCATGTAGCTTGGCACATTATAGTTTGCTGCATTGATACCATCAATTTTCTTTTGCATGTTCTTTATTTGGTTGCCACCAGCATTGTCATAATCATCATAAAGATAATTGTGATATTCATACATAACATTCTGCCAGCCATATGATGATGGGTTTGGCAAATCCACCGCATCCCATGTTGCCTCCATAATAATCACATGGTTTGAATCAATTGCGCGAATGCGTTTATATGCATTATCATAAATTCCCCAAAGAAGATTTCTAAGTTCGCTATCAGACAAGCCTGAGTTGTATCTATATGTACAATATGGCTCGTTCAATAAATCATAACCTGCCACCGCAGGATTGTCCTTATATCTTCTGGCAAGCTTTTCCCAAATTCTATAATATCTTTCCTGATTGGCTGCTGCATTCTGCCCCCAGAAAAATTGTGAAGCACCCTTTTTGTCATTACCACCGTCTACGCCAGAGTGATCACTTCCGTTCTGAGAGCCCGGCGCTCCATGAAAATCTAGAACAACATAGATTCCACGATTGCCTGCTTCCCTAACAAACCAATCAATTCTGTCCCAGCCTTCCTTTACATCATTACCGTTTTTATCTTCTAGATTAAGATACCAAATTGGAAGTCTGATACAGTTAATTCCCATGTCTCTACAATTATCAAAATCCTGTGTTGTCCAGTACTGATCCTGATAATAATTTACAAGCTCACGCATTTTATCGTTTCCAAAACGATTGGTAAGTGTATTATAGATGTCCATTTCACAATTCACATTTGAAGAATTGTTGGTTAAGCACATCCAAAATTCTTGAAGCAAATAGCCACCAGCATTTGTTCCTCTTAAATAAACTACATCTCCATTACCATAATTATTTCGAAGTACCTTGCCATCAGCCTTCAAATAATCTGAATTCCCGATTTGTGATGCTTTCACCTTGTTCATCGCATCGCCCTTTCCTGTAAGAGTAGGTACCAAATTACTTGCAAACAAAATGGTACACATACATACAGTAGCAATTACCTTTCCCCATTTTCTTTTTTTCATTCCCATTTTTCTACTCCTATGTGTTTAATTTATTTTACATAATAAAGAATAGAAAAACCTCAACTTTAGAACAAGTGACTATTCTGCGATAAAATGAATCGATTTTGCTGTTTTTTAAATTTGAAATTAATAACTATAATTCTGTTGTAAATTCATAGTATTCGTCGTAAACAATTATGTTTACAACCGGTGAATCCCAAAATCCATGCTTTAAAGATGCATTTCCTCGTTCGTAAATATCTGAACGAATTGAATTTTCATCTATAATAAATTCACTGCAGCATCTGGAATGACAAGTGAAGGTGTTTGTAGAATCTGTATCTTCATCAGCTTTTAAATCACCCATAATACACGGTATCACTACGCCATTTTCCAAAATCAAATCCAGGTACTGCCCCACCTCTGTATCAAATCGACTTCCAACAGCAATTAAATAGCGATTATCTAATTTCATAAAACCATCCCTATCAGGTGTTGCCAATCGATTAATTTCTCCTGCATCTCCGTAAGTAATCATGCTAGTTCGTTCGATAGTTTTACCACCTTTATAGCTAACAGTATTTCCTGTTGCAGGGTTTACAAAGCTGCTTGGAATTTCATATGAAACTTTATCAGTTTCTGCTGCAGTTAATGTTGCAGTTTCAGCCATAGTTGTTTTTTCTTTTTCAATTGTAGCCCCAGCCCCTTCAATAGATTCATTTATTTTTTTCTGGTCTTCAATTGATTCTTTTTCATTTTTTTCTGTATCTTGTGTCTCTTCTGTATGCTGAGCCTCATTATCCTCAATAGGCATTGCATAGCTTCTAGTATAACTCTGACAATGTAAACAAATTAATAGTGAAGTGATTAAAATTAAACAACAGGCCAGGCGGCCCGATCGAATATTAATACTATTCAATCCTTTCATGATTTATTACCTCTCTTTCACAAAGTAGCTAGTCTAACATAAAAAAGACATATAGCAAAAGCTAAATGTCTTTTTTGTGGCACTATTCTCAATAAAAAAGAGGTTGTTACATTATCCTCAAATAGTTTTTCTTATATACTGTTTGCATCAATGAACTATCCCAAAAATGCATTTTAAGTCTTACTACATAAATCTTTCCATAACCTCTGTAGTATGCATGGAAAGAATTCCAGCTCCAAATGCCTCCATAATTTCTGTATAGCTATCATCAATAAACATAATTTCATCCATATTAAAGCCATCACGTTCAGCAATCATTTTCATAATTAAAACCTTTTTGTGGCGGCTCTCTGTAGATATTAAATCTCCATGGTGCTCAAACACCCCAGGATAGCACTCTCGCAAGCGATTATACTTTGAATTATATTCGAATGAATTACTGCATTCAGTAAGGCCATAGACCTTCACCCCCTGTTCAAAGTGAAGCCTATCAATTAGATTCTTTACACCTCTAGGAGCCTGACATCTGATGTATGCATTGTTGTTTATATTGTATCTTAGCCAATCTTCGGGACTCTCAAAGCCAACGACACGTTTACCATCTTCGTTGTACATTTTCAGACAAAGCAACGTATTATCTACATCCCCAAATAAGACTTTTATCTTTTTTAATTTTTCCTGCATTGACAACCTCCTTTATTAATATTTGACATTACACTTGTTTCACCCAATTTTTTACTTTGACCATTTCAATTGACTCAGTAGTGCTGACGCCTTTGATTATATATGTCTTATTACCTCAAATCTTTGCAGGCTGATTGGCTCATTCTCTCCAATGCCACCCTTTTGTCTTGCAATAGAAATCTGCTGATTAACAGAATTCACCCCATCCAAATCTGGGAGTAGCAAACCTCTTCTACCACCACTACTAACTATGACGCCATATCGTTTAACATCCAATTTATCTGGCGAATCAATACTCTCTGGTGCACTTAAAACATCTACATTTATTTCCAGGTCAGGGATTTCTTCCGGGCTAATAGGATTAAATCTAGTGTCTCTGGTAGATGCACTGATTGCATTTTGAATAATCTCCTCGGCCACACATTTGGTGGTAGGGAGAATTGTTCCAATACAACCTCTTAGCCTTCCAGCCTTGTGAATAGATACAAATGCCCCTGCCTGAGTTTCAAGCATTTCGTTTGGCAAATTACTTGGAAGATCAAGCACCTTTTGATTTAGGATATAGCTCTCTAAGGATTTTCTCGCAAGCTTTACATATTCATCTGATGAGGTATTTGAGTCATTTAATGTCTCTTTTAGTTTCGCCAGATAAATATCTCTAAAATGACGGCTTTCATCCTCGCCCGTTGGATAAAATGAGGCTATGCCATATCCAACACCGGTTACATCCTGATGTGAATATACTGTGGCATTTACTGCCTTTCCATCCAACGCTCCTGCCATAATTACAAATGAACGATGGCCACATTCTGCAGCCTTTTCGCAAAAATCATCTTTGAAATCAAACATCTCCCCAAATGATGCGTGCTTTGCCACATCCATAATTCGCTCATCATAAACAGGACCTTCCTTTGAATAACCATAAGGGCCATAGTCCTGTAGCTTGTGAGATAAATCCCCACTAGCCACGAAAACTACTCTTCTATTTGTGATACTTATCGCCTTTTGAATCATCTGACCCAAACAATAATGATCAAGTAGACCAAGACCTGATAAACCTATTCTAACAATCTTCCCACCCTTATATTTTTTTCGAATAAACCATAAAGGAACCATGGTTCCATGGTCTAGCTCAGGATCACGCTCTCCTAGAGTTCCTGCTGCAAAATCAGCTTCATATGCAATATCATTAATGGCATCTACTAACTTATCATCATACTCCTCGTCAAAAGAAACTTCTGGCGCATTAAATCTGGCAAAGGAACCTTTTGCACCTTTTCCTGGAGAAATATGAAAATAATCAGTATACATTGTGCTATGAGGACTTGTAATGATGATAGTTTCAGGCGCAATTTTTGCTATCTCATCTGCCACTTTCTCATAAGCATCTGTAGTTTCTTGGATTTGCTTTTCGCCACCTTTTCCAACAGCTGGAACAATCAGCGGTGGATGTGGAACCATAAATGCAGCTTCTATTGCCATAGTCTTTTCCCCCCTAACAGTTTCCCGTATATACGTATCTCAAATGTTCTTCTGCTATAGTTTTTAAATGATAGATTGTCTCTACCGGCGTTGCTTCCTTATCAAGCATATGAAATCTAGGAAAAAATCTCGATATATGAAGTGGAATGTCCTTATTTAGCGCTGCAATCCAGGCACTTAATTCATCCATTTCTTCATCGGAATCATTTTCACCAGGGATTATTAATGTGGTCAGCTCCACATGGCAATGCCTTACAGCTTCAGCAATAAAATCCATTACCATCTTTCTATTTCCCTGCAAAACAGCTTCATAATAATAATCTGTAAATCCCTTTAAATCGATGTTCATGGCATCGATATATCGAAAAATTTCTTTTACAGTATCTACTTCTGCCATACCGTTTGAAACAATAACTGTTTTTAGGCCCTTTTCTTTCAATAGTCTTGCAGTATCTACCACATACTCATAGGAAATAAGTGGCTCATTATATGTAAATGCTACACCAATGTTTCCATTTTCTTTTTGTTCCTCTGCTATTTTTGCAAGATTTTCTGGCGAAACAAAAGTTGCCTCTCGTCTAAAAGCCTCCACTTCATCTCCCCAGGAAATATGATAGTTCTGGCAAAATGGGCATCTTAGATTACAGCCATAGTTTCCAACTGATAAAATTTTGCTTCCTGGATGAAAGCGATTTAGTGGTTTCTTTTCAATAGGATCTAAGGCTATAGATGTAAGCTTTCCGTAATTATCTGGGATAACTTTGCCATCCTTACAGGTTCTTACTTCACAAAAACCATAGCCTCCTTCACTAATATTGCATTGTCTGAAACATAGATTACATTTGGCCATAAGCACCTCTTATAAACCATAGGTTTTTGATTTTTTGATTGCTTTTTCAAACTTCAATACCACTTATAATCATACCACATTACCAATGGCCCCAACATTTTTTATCAAAAAAGCCCAGTCCCCAAAAGAAGCTGTGCCAAACATTTTTATTATAAATATTCATCAACGAATCTCTCTAACTTATCAAAAGGAATATAATTCTTAGCACCACTACAAGCTGCCGATTTATCTTTTCTTGTAAATAACAAGATCTGGATTTATTCCCTCGGTCTCATATGTGCATACCATTATAAAATCCCTATTTGCAAGAACCCCGAAACATCTGTCTCCACAAAACTCTGACTCAAGCAATATTTCGCTTAGGAGCAATACACTCTGAATATCCGGATAGCTTATGTCTCTCTTCATCTAAAACTTTAAGTTCAATATTCAAAAAAGTGTTGACTCTTACGTTACATAATAGTTTATTGTATAATTACCACGGAGGGAAAAACAATGATGACGGTAAATGAAGTAAGCAAATTAGCAGGCGTGAGTATACGCACACTGCAATACTATG
>CAMJBT010000027.1 GCA_946403965.1 uncultured Pseudobutyrivibrio sp.
AACTGCATTTTCATTATCCTCCTCTAATCTATTATCTAGATTATAGTCCTTATCAAATAGTAAATCCATGGCACAACTGCAGAAATCTGATGATATAACCTTGCCTTCATCAATTCTAATGATGTAATTACAGCAAAGCTCAATTAACTCTGGATCATGGGTAGATACTAAAACAGTGCTTCCACAAGTAGCAAGCTCCTTTAAAAGCTCAGCCACTTTTACCATATGAGAATAATCTAGTCCTGATGTCGGCTCGTCAAATAATAGAAGCTTTGCCCCTGCAGCTATGGCAGATGCAATGGCGACTCGCTGCTTTTGGCCTCCAGAAAGAGCCATGGGATGTTTGTCTTTGAATTCAAGCAGCCCCAATCTCTCAAGGATTTCGTTACATTTTTCGATATCCTTTTCCTTCATCGAAAGCATAACTTCAGCTTCTACGCTATCTGTAAAAAGCTGATGATTCACATCCTGCATAACAAGATAGCTGATGTTTATCAATTCTTTGTCACGATACCGTTTATTTCTATAAATGATTTCACCTGTGCAGCCCTTTTCCAGGCCGCATAGACACCGAAGAAATGTGGATTTTCCTGTGCCGTTTCTTCCAATGACACCTATCACGTTTCCCTTTGGCAGATTAAGCTCCGGCATATTTAGATTAAGAATATCCCCATCCTCAGCCGATAGCTTTTTCTTCCAGAAAATATATGGCCTTCTTTTATATGTAAAATAAAAGTTTTTCAGCTTAATGGAATCCCCATAATCACTAAAATTTCTCAGTGCGCCCTGACCTGAAGATATGCCACTAAACTTATCTATATATTTCTCTTCTATTTTCACCGGCCTAAGCTTTAAGCTTCTAATTTTTGAATCCGTAAATGCGAAGAATTCATCGCCATTGTATTCGCCTGCAATCTCGCCATTGTCAATGTAGATAACTCGGTCAAGCAAATCCTTCAAGTACCATAATCTGTGCTCCGAAATTACGATAGTCTTGCCCTCACTCTTCCATTTGACAATTTCATTTTTCAAATCTTTGATAGCATCCCAATCCAGATTGGAAGAAGGCTCATCCAGAAGAATAACATTAGGCAAAAGTGCGGACACTGAACCACAAGCAATCTTTTGTTTTTCGCCGCCTGACAAATCAAAGAGGCTTCGGCCCATGAGTTTTTCCAGGTTCATACCTTTTACGACCATGTCAGAACGTCTTCTGATTTCATCTGGATTTAGCCCAATATTCTCAGGCCCAAAAACGATTTCACCATCGGTATCAACAGAGAAAAACTGGCTCCTTGGATTTTGGAAAACCGTCCCAACTACGCCGGCTAAATCGTAAAGCTCAGTGTTTTTTATTTCATGTCCATCCACAAAAACTGTGCCGCTATAATCACCTGGATAATAATGAGGAATCAACCCATTTATCAACCTGATAATGGTAGTCTTTCCTGAGCCAGATGCTCCACACAAAAGCACAGTTTCTCCTTGCGCTATGTTTAATGAAACATTGTTTAATAGGCCTTCCTCAGACCCCTTATATTGAAAACTTACGTCTTTAATTTCGATTATATTCTTCATAATAAAATGTACTTATTCAAAACAAAAATAACTGTTGCGATTGAAAACAAGAGAATCAATACCCAGTCAAAAACATGCAACTTAAGCTCCACAACACTGGTTCTTTTCACATTTCCGCCAAGTCCTCTGGTGATGGCCGCTGCTGACAATTCGTCGCCGATGTTGACGCATGAAAATAACAGGGGAATCATTCTGTACTCAACCATTTTTGCTGCATTGCCTCCTGCCAGAGATATTCCCCTCATTTTCATTGCATCCCTGATAGAACCATATTCCTCTTTGATGGTTGGGAAAAATCTCATAACCACTGCAAGAGAGATGGTGATGCCATCTGGAACATGCATTTTTTGCATCGCCGCCATAAATTCATCTATCTTTGTAGAATGAATTACGTACCAGGCAGTAATGAATGCAGGTAAAAACTGGGCAATAATGCCACAATACCCTGTCAGTAACGCCCTAATTAGGCCTGTTGATTCCGATGATAAGAAATAGAAAGTCAGAATCAATGCACTTATATACAGCGCAAAGAAACGCAACGCGCTGGCATAGCGTTTCTCTGCAATAAGAAGTGCGATAGGCACCATGGTAGTTACGATTTTCAGTCCCCACAAAAATGGTGTGGTGACACTCATCATAACAATGGCCGATACCACAAATATCATAAAAATTTTTGTTCGTGGATCTAGCTTAATTTCCATTAAACAATTCCCGCCTTTTCAAAATGTTTCTTTACAACTATTTTCCCGATATAGGAACCAATGTATCCAAAAATAAGGCAAAGAATCAAAAGAACCCAGATCGTTTTACTGTTGATTGCTCTAAACAAACTATCTGTGTATTCTGCTGAAAAACCTTCTTCTGTAAGGGACTCTCTATAAGAATTTGCAGTTACTATTACCGGAAAATAATTAGCGCAAATCCAAAGACAAAATACTGCATAACTAATTGAAATCATTTTAAACTGTTTGTAATCTCCTGTTTTTGCAATCAAATCAGCAACTACTCCAGCTATGATAATAAGTGGTGCTCCTAAGAATCCCATACCTGTAACAAACATAATAATTGCTATTAATACAGACATGATTGTAATCATTCCAAATTTATCTACCTTGCTGTAAAAAAGCATCATCGGAATTGAACCAACAATAGGAATCATCACTACATATGACGCTACAATGTATGGGTGAATAAAGCCAAGTATGCCACATGCAAACTCTACCACAAACACAATCGCTGTAAATATTCCTACTGTAATAAAATCCTTCGCTGTCAATTTTTTCTTGTCCATTTTCTTCCTCCAAAATAATTAAGCAATCTTCCAGCTTACAGCTTTCTTTCGTCCGCTAACAAAATTCTTGTAAATTCCATCCACAGCCATAAGCTCATCGTGCTTGCCCTGCTGGACAATCTTGCCCTTATCGATGACTAAGATTTGATCTGCATGTCTTACGGTTTTCAGTCTATGGGCAATCATGATGATTGTCTTTTCTCTAGTAAGATTCTCAATTGCCTCAGTCAATTCCTTCTCGTTTTCAGGATCCACGTTGGCTGTTGCCTCATCCAAGATGATTATTGGGGCATCCTTCATGATGGCTCTTGTAATGGCAATTCGCTGTTTTTCACCACCTGATAATGTGGCGCCGCCTTCGCCAACCACCGTCTCATAGCCATCTGGAAGTGACATGATAAAATCGTGGCAACATGCTTTCTTGGCTGCCGCAATTACCTCCTCCATTGAAGCCTCCGGCCGGCCAAATCTGATGTTGTTTGCAATGGTATCCTCAAACAAGTAGACTCTCTGGAACACAAAGCTGAAATTCTCCATCAAGGAATCGAAGCTGTAGTCCCTTACATCTCTTCCGCCAAGTGTGACCTTGCCAGATTTCACATCCCAAAATCTTGCAATGAGGGATGTCAGCGTGGTCTTGCCACCGCCTGATGGGCCAACGATAGCTGTAGTTGTTTTCTCTTTAATATCAAGAGTCACATCATCGATGATAGTTCTGTCCTCATATGCAAAGCTGACATGATCAAGATGAATGTCACGGTTTGAAGGATGTATTTCCTCACCATTAATATCCATCTGCTCAACTTCCATAATCTCATTTACCATATCAACGCCTTTTCCAATGATTCTGATAAGAGCTGTGTATGTTCCTGCCAAATCAAGGGACTCGAAGATGATGAATGCACAAAGCATCATTGTGATACAGTATGTGAGCTTCATGGTGCCATTCAGATAAAAAGCGATTGATGCGCCAGCAATTACTACTCCCGCAAGCTTACAGATAAGCATCTGCACGCCTACCAAAGGAATAGCTGCAATCTCTGCTTTGATATCAGCCTTTGTTTTTCTTTCAATGGCTTTATTAAGCCTTGCGTTGTTCATGGAGATGATGTTGTAATTTCTGATTTCTGCAATGCCCTGAATAAACTCAAGAATTACACCAACCATGTCCTTATCTGACTCAATTTTCTCTGGGGCAACCTTCTCTACACTCTTGTTAGTAAACTGATTGAATATAAAGAAAATCAGGATAACAGCAACACATATCAAGCCGATTCGCACATCGAAAATAAACATGCCAAGGCTAACGATAGCTGTTGTAATTGTGCCCTGCATTACTAATATTATTGCGCGTGTTGCTATATCTCCGGTCTGCTCCAAAGTATTGGTTGTGACAGATGTGATGTGCCCCAGGCTGGTATCATTAAAATAACCCATTGGCAAATATCTGAGATGCTCGCCAATTTCAATTCTCTTTCCAGCACAAGTCCTATAACCGCCTTCTGTAAGAAGCATCTGATAAAACCTATTTATAACCATTTTTCCGACAGTGCTTAAGAGCATAAATCCCATTACAAGTAAAAACGTATTTACGGTAATGTTATTATTCACAATTGCATCAATTGCAAAATAAGCCGCAGGAATTTTCATGCCTGCAAAGATTGCGTCAAAAACACCTAATGCAATTGATTTATAAAACTTTTTTCTGTTTTCTTCATTGCAGAATTTGAAAAATTTCATCAGAATTTTAAGCATGAGCGGCCTCCCTTCTAGCTTCAGAACCCATAACTGAATCCACTCTGTCATCATCCTTCGACATGATGTGTGCCTCCCACATATTTCTGTAGAGAGGACAATCAGTTAGGAGCTGAGCATGGGTGCCTTCTGCTTCCACATTTCCCTCATTTATAACGAAAATCTTATCCGCATCCATGATGGTTGAAAGTCTATGAGCAATAACGATAAGTGTCTTGCCCTGTACCAGCTTTGCCACGCTTTCCTGTACCAGCGCTTCGTTTTCTGGGTCCGTATATGCGGTTGCCTCATCCATAATCACAACCGGAGCATCCTTTAGCATCGCTCTTGCTATGCAGATTCTCTGTCGCTCTCCCCCTGATAGATGTCCGCCTGCGCCACCAACTATGGTGTCGTAACCATTTTCAAGGCCAAGGATGAATTCATGGCATCCAGTAGCTTTCGCTGCAGCGATAACCTCTTCATCTGTAGCACCGGCCTTGCCCAGTCTGATATTTTCCATAACAGACATATCAAACAGATAGTTGTCCTGGGCAACATAAGCAATCTGGCTTGTGTAATAATCAAGCGGAAGCTCCTTAATATCCACTCCGCCAAAAGTGATGGTGCCTTCATTCACATCCCACAGTGAATCGATGAGACGTGCAATGGTGCTCTTGCCTGAACCAGAAGGTCCCACAAATGCGTTAACCTCACCTTGCTTGATATCCATATCCAAGCCGTGCAAAATCTCCTTATCCTTGTATGAAAAATGCACATTTCTGAGAGTGATATCAGAGCCCACCGGCTGCTTTGTGAGAGTCTCAGGTCTCACCATATCTTCTCTTTCAATAATCTCTATAACCTCTCCAAAGATAGCCTGCATTTTCATAATGTCATCCATGTATGAAAAGGCAATCATCAAAGGGCCCATGAGACCTGCTGAAAGAATAACTGATGTGATGAAATCTTCTGGAGTCATGCTACCATTTTTCACTAAAAGCAAACCAACTGGAAGTATTCCAAGGAATGTAGCAGGTGTAAAGGCAAAGCTTCCTGCCTGGAACCAGATACACTTTCTCATCCAATTAATAAAACAATCAGCACCTTCTTTTGCAGCAAGAACGAATTTCTCATAGGAGCTTCCTGTCTTGCCAAAGGCTTTGATAACCTCGATACCATTGATATATTCAACAGCGGTATCATTTAAATATTTAGTTTTCTGTATCGTATATTCGAATTCACCCTGACTTCGGGTCATCATGCCAGCTACAAAACATAAACCGATTGCAACTGAAATGAGATTTGCCAAGCCCATGCGCCAGTCCAAAACCAAAATGTAAATGAACATGACTATAGGCAACAAGATATTTGCTGTAAACTCAGGCACAATATGAGCCAAAGTTGTTTCCATAGAATCAACGCGCTCTACAATAATATTTTTGTAGGCACCACTGTTGTCATCCAAAACCGAACCAAGTGGAATGGTCGAAAGCTTCTTGCAAAGCTGAGTTCTGATACCACCTAATACATTGAATGTAGCGATGTGGGACAATGTTGTAGAAGTTGAGTGAAAGGTAACTCTCAAAATCCAACACAGTGCCATCATTAAAATTAATGTCATATAATGACTGAAATCCATATCCTTTGATAAAAGCATTCCAACGATCTTTGCAATTATCAAATATGGAATAAATGACATGGCTACACCGATAATGGCAAGCAACACACTGCCGATGTAAAAACTTTTCTTTCTCCCTGCAAAATGAATAACCCAGGAGAACGTACTTCTTTTCTTCATAAATTCCTCCTTTTGGCAAACAAGAACAAATTTAAAAACCTAAGAATTTTCTCCAACCTTCTTTAAAGAATCTGGATATGGTATCGCAATAATGAAGGGCTTGCTCGTATGTGAAATCATGATGAACCATCTCTAACATTGCTGTGTATTGGGCGCTTAAAAGCAAATGCATCTCATTTTCATCAACTGAATTTACAAGCATACCTCCAGCTTCAAGTTCATCTTTGAAAGCCAGTGTTGCTTCCTGAACCTTTGAGACAATTGTATGAAGATAATTCTCATATTTCGTGCCTTCGCTTTTGCAAAACAAAAGCTTGTGTGCATCAAAATTATCGTAAATGAGCTTAACGATAATTTTCGCCTGATCCTCATCTTCCCACATGGCTTCAATGCCATTTTTTCTAGCAGTGCCCACCTGCCTTACCTCTTCTGTCTGGCACAGTCCTTCCCAAGCACTAACAGCAGGCTCAACTACAGCATCAAAAATCTCCTCTTTGTTAGCATAGTGCCTGTACAAAGCGGTGGCTGTAATACCTACTTTACTTGCGATTTTTCTCATGGAGGCATCCTTATAGCCCTTCTCCATGAACTCTTCCATTGCGGCTTTTAAAATTTGTTCCTTAGTTTCTTTGGTTTTCACGTGAATTCCTTTCGATGTTAACACTGTTAACATGTTAGCTTCGACTAACATTATAGTTAGATATGTCTAACTTGTCAAATAATATTTTAATCTTTTTTAGAAAAAAGGAGTCTCCGTATGGAAACTCCCAAAATATTTCTTATGAAGCAGCCTGTGTAGCCTTCTCTTCTCAACCTCTTTGCTTTCTTTAGTATATCAAATGCTATTTAGATTCTACGTCAGTATCTCTTCTCTGTTTAATTTTGTTAGATGCATTATAAAAAATAAATATGACCATAAAGTAAACGCAGCTTGAAAAAACGATGTGTTCTAATCGGAGCTCTTGATCTGAAATGTATGTTAGCAATCCGTAAACTACACCAAATCCAACTGCATTAATAAATGATCTTATAAGTGTTTTTTTTATATCCATTTTAAGCCTCCTTAATCTAGCTAATTCAGGTTGAACGATAGTCACATTTGTGCCCCAAGTTCATCAAACCTATTTAGCTTAGAGTTTCAATTCTTTTCATAATGTAATCCAAAACCTGCGTATCCATAGCCTCATCATCTATGTAATAAGCATTTCTTTCCCTAGAGCTTAAGATTAGTCTATCTTCATTTAGGTATTTTTGATGGATCATTGTCTTCGGAAGTGGCATCTCATATACCAAATCAAACTCCTCAAAAGGTGCCTCGTAATTATAGACGCTCTGTCTCACAAACTCTCCGGCGTATAACCACTCCATGTATCCCTTATCGAATGTTTTATGCTCCGGAAATCTTACCTTATCGAAAATATCCTCCGGTAAATTGTGTCTGGCGATTATCACTAATCCGTAGGCATATTGACAATGAAATTTCTCGAAAGCCGTCAAATAGCCTCTACGAGAGTGATTTTCACATATTATCTGCAGATTATCCGAAAGCATGACAGCATCCTCTATAAGAATAGCCAAAAAGCAGGCTACATATGCTCTGTACCATTTGCCATCTTTGGATGCTATATACTTTTCAGCATTGGCTATAACTGTTTGCTCATCATACTTTCCCTTGTATAGAATACATTGCAAAATAGATGTGGCATTCACCAGCATAGGATTGCCATTGGCAGCTAATGGTAAATCCTCCGGACATGCATTATAAATCTCGCCATAATCAGCACAACACAGATATGGGATTACACTGTGCGCTATGAAACAATGATCGCAGCTTTCTGGGAAATGCCATGATAGTTCGCGCTTATTGTAAGTAAAAAATATCTGTTGCATCCGCCCATAGTCTTTAGCCTTGGCCGCGGCCTTTAGCTCATCCAATAGGGCATCCTTCTTAACATTAAGCCCAACACTCGAATCGTGCCATCCACCTATCATATGTCTGTGATACTCTCTGTCTGTTTCAACCGTCTCTTCCAGAGCAATATTTCTAAAGTAATTTAAATCTTCAAAATGTTCTTTTTCAAATTCTAACACCATTTGATTTTCCCTTTGTTTTCTAAGATATTTTTTGCACCTGATCATTTAGGAGAAAATATGGCCTAATCAACCCTTACGCATTACTTATACCCCTTACGCTCTTTAGCTTTTTCGATTAGCTCTTTAGCTTCCTCAAAAGCTTCTGGAAGAGTGTCAGCAAACCATTCCTTGCCAACTTTTTCCTGTTTCTTTATTTCTTTCCAAGCCACATGCTGCTCTTCCTTTGAGGTATATGTTACTCCAGCAAAAACATGAGGATGACGACGTTTCATCTTTTCAGATACAGTTTTTACTACATCATCAAATGTAAACAACCCTTCTTCTTCAGCTATTACTGAATGAAACATTACTTGAAGCAGCAAATCTCCTAGTTCTTCCTTAAGGTTTCCACTATTTCTTTTAGTCTTTCTATCTCTGTCATTTCTACACCAGTCCTTTGTTATTTATAGTCATGCTGCTGTCTGACAGTGAGCAGGACCACATACTGGATATTATCATATATTCCCCTAAAATTGACTCCTTTTTTCTGATTTGTATATCGTTTTAATAAAAATTCCCCTAGGAAATTCCTAGGGGGTATTTATGCCTGTTTTTCTTTAGGCTCACACTTCATTTTTTATTTAGTTGCCAACCTCAACTAAAGAGCATGAACCATGTTTTATAGTTGTGCTTCCTTCATCATCTTCATTAACAATGTCATAATCGAATGAATGTGAGATAAAAATAATGCTATCTAAATTATCATAGTATCTATAGTCACATTCATAATCAGGTGCTTCTCTAACAGAAACCATAATATCCTTAGATACATTAGTTACACGATAATTGAAAAAGATCATTCCATTTAATATATAATCACGCATATATCTTTCAGCTTCCTTTATATTAGTAGCCTTTCCCAGTAGATCTTCATTGATAACCTCATTTATGTCATTGTACTCGGTTACCTTAAGCTTAAATTTCTTCCCCATTACATTATGCCTCCTCAATAAATTTTCAGTAAATAATACTTAATATATATATAATATATAATTTCTCCATATTTTCCTACTAAAATTTAAAAAATATTTTGCTTTTTATTACCTCTCTTAGCATCAATTGAAGGTAGCTATTTTAAAGCCAAATTTATGATACCAATGAAATAATTGGTTATCAATTTTGTTTGATTGGCATTATTCTAGCCCTTTTATAGCCTCTTTTAAAATAAGCTTTTCATCAGCACCGTAGATATCAAGCCCGGTTGCTTTAATTAGTTCTACATCTTTAATTCCATAGAAGTTTTCTGCAATGGACTTTATATATCCAAAACCAAATTCTTCTGGAACATAGGTACCGCCGGCTGTCATTACATAATAAAGCTTACTGGCTTTGCATAATCCTTTAGGGATGCCTTCTGGCGTATACTCGAAAGTAATACCAAGGACATTAATATGCTCTATGTACTGTTTAAGCACAGCTGGAAATGATAAATCCCAGTATGGTGCTGCAATAACAATTGTCTCAGCTCTTGCGAACTGTCGAGCCAAAGTAAACATTGGATCATCAAATGCACGAGAAGCTATCAGCGAATCTCTTTTCTTTAGGAAATCCGCATCTGTCTTTGGAAAATCAATATTTACAAGCTTTATTTCTTCATAATCTCCTAGTTTAGAAAGCAATGCCTTTGATAATATTTCAGTTCTCGATTCTTCTCTTACACATGCATTAATGAATAAAATCATACTCTTCCCCCTCTACAATTATCATAAATAAAGCCAAAAGCCTTATCCGTTTTTACATGTAACATCCTATATCTTTGTGATTCAAATCACCGTATATTGCATAAGTAAGACATTTTAAGCCCCCTTTACAAAACATGCTATAATCACAGTCTTCACAATCATCTGGGGTTGTATCTCTTCTAAGCATTTTCATTATGTTGGAGTTTTCATATAGGTCAAGCATATTGTTCTCTAATAAATTTCCAACCACAATCGGCATTCTCCGGCAAGGAACCAAATCCCCATTTTCCATTACAGTTAACAGTGTTTTTCCTGCCGTACATGAATATGGAAGATTATTTGTCTTTAAAAACTGTAAGGCTCGGTAAAGAGCAACTTCTGTTTTGCAACCCTGTCTTCTTAATTCGAAGCTTGCCTTAGTAATTATATCCAGATATTCCTTTGTTTGCTCCTTATCCATGGAAAGATTATCCTTTTGGGTATTGAGTGGAATATATCTGTCAGACCATACTGTGTCCACTCCATACTTTTTTGCAAACTTTACAACTTTGGGCAACTCTTTATAGTTAAGAGCTGTTGCTGTAAATGAAAGGGAAACGTATATATTGTATTTTTTTAGAAGTTTTACAGCCCTTGCAACTCTTGTATAGACTCCCTTTCCCCGAATATAGTCATTAGTTTTCTTTCCACCTTCCAGACTTACCTGGACATACTCAGGGCCATAGCTTGCAATCTTTTTTGCTATTTCATCTGTAATAAGAGTGCCATTTGTAAGAATAGAAAAACTATATAAATCTCTATCTGTTTTGAACTCTTCCAACAGTTTAAAAAAATGAGGAGAACACAGTGGTTCCCCTCCTGTTATATTTATATGTCCTTTGGTTCCCAATTCTCTAAGTAAATGTCTGTATTGATTTAAAATATCTAAAAGCTGCTCGCTATTAAGTGAAACTGGCAAATGGCCTTCTTGATAGCAATGTAAACATTTAAGGTTACAACTTTCACTAATATGCCATTGCAATACAAATCCTTTTACCATGAGCCGCCTCCACCGCATGAAGAACATCCGCCACCACATGAAGAACATCCGCCACCGCAGGATGAGCATCCGGAACCAGAGCTTGAACTGCCACTGCCTGTATTGGTATCTCCATAATAAATAGCAGATGTTAGATTATCTGTATATTTACGATATCTATTTGTTACGTTAGCTTCAAAATCATATTTCTTCACTAGCGCCTTAGATATACCGAGAATGAATGCGTATGGAAGAATCTCATCAAAGTAATCTGGATTCTCCTTAATCTTTGCTTCCAAATCTTTCTTATGAATATTAGAAAGATAATCCTTATAGGTTTCAACTGCTGCCTGTGTTTCGATACCGTATGCAGTCTTTTTAGGTGTTTTTGCTGCAAAAAATCCAGTGACTATTATTGCAACAAACGCTGGCCAAAAGAGCCATCTGAGGGCGGAATCCATGTCCTCCGCCATAATATAAGCAAAACCCCAAGCTACGCTGGATACAAAAAACAATACGCTAGAAATAAAAAACTCTACATAAGATGTAATATTGTAAATCTGAGGGTCAATTTTTGCTTCCAGCATTTTACATAGTTTATCATTTAGCTTACGAACATTTTTATCCTCTACTGGATTCACTTCATTACCATTTTTAAATAATCCTTCATATACAAGCTTTTCTGCATCAGTCATATTGCTAACACTAGTATTTACTTTAATGATCTTTAAGTTTTTCTTACTACTAGGATTCTTAATACGTATATAACCTTTTCCAGCCAACTGAATAATTACAGTTACCAAAAGAAGCTGTCCTCTTCCACCATAGATATATCCCATTTCGACGGCTTCAAGTCCTCCAGGTACTACCCCTGCAACATGTTCGCCATCAGACAAATCGCTATCTTTATTCTTATTCCAAAAGAAAAAGCTTATTAACAGACTAATAAAGCAGAATGAACATAGTATAAAAGCAATACTCTTATAATTAACCCTAGCATCTATAAAGTATCCATCTGGCAATTCAACATCAACAGTAAGAGCTCCATTTAGTTGATAATCCTTAGAAACCACTGCTGTAATTGTATTACCGTCAACTGTATAATTTACTTGCGAAGTAATATCTTTCTTACGCTTTTTGTCAGCAAAGAATAACACTTTACTTGCAGAATCAATATCCTCCGGTAAAGTAATATTAACTTTAGCACCTTTTATTTCGGTACCCCAGTAATCGCCAAAGGCGTGAAAAATAAATTCATCAAATCCCTTATAGATATCGCCGCCCATATCATAATCATAGGATATCTCATACTCATAATTACCTGGGTCAAGAGTATAATAAGAGCTTCCTATTTTGATTCGTTCCTTTCCATGGATACTATCAACCTCGTAGTTTTCATCTTTACACTCTAAATTTGTAATCTTAGCCCTTCTAGACATAGTTTTATTGTTTTTTGAGGTATACTTGAGCCATTCCGGAATAAAACGAAAAATGCCATGATGCCCATCTTCATAGAAGTTTACATTAATATCTTCAGTGACATGTATTTTATTATTTGAATCCACATCAAGATTTACTTCATAGGATTCAATTGTAAAGCCATCAGCTACGGAATCAGTAGATTTTGTCGAATTAGAAAAAAATCTAACAATCAGGACGCTGCATATAATCAAAGAAATTATTCCTAAAATAAAAAATACTATACTAAAAAATTCTAATAATTTCTTGCGTCTTTCAATCATCAAAACACTCCTTTTCTAAAGCTGTTAGTTCGTCCTTTCAGAAACATCTCTATCCTAAACTATATAGTTCTATAATAATCTTTATTTACCGAAAAATCATCTGGTAAAGAAAATGAAAATTTAACACAACTTTGTGTTACAATAACTCTCTAGTAAATGTGAATTCTTGCTGCCTAAACAATGAAATTGTTAGCAAGAATTTATAGGTTTTTGATTTTCCTCAGAAAATCAAGAATCTTTTATTCTTAGTTGAGGTTTTTATATGGGAATATTTAATAGAGAAAATAATACAAAGCAAATAGAACTGGATGTTCCAATTATGGAACAAAAATCATTAAGAAGACTTTACCTTGTGGATTATGAGAATGTCTCTGATGCTGGGCTTGTTGGGGTAGATAATCTTGCAAATACAGATACAGTTATCATTTTCTATGGATCTAAAGTAAAAACTGTGGCCTATGAATCACTTATAGCTATCACTAGCTCTTCTGCTGTGATTGAGCATATGAAGGCTGAGAAAACAGCAAAGAACTATTTGGATTTCCAGCTTACAACATACCTGGGATTCAAGCTTGGACAGAATTCGTATGATGAAATATATGTAATTAGTAAGGATTCTGGATTTGATGCAGTAGTAGATTTTTGGAGTACTAGGGGATATGTCATAAAAAGACAGGTGGCAATTTTGTTTGAAGAAAAGTCAGTTGAGGATGCCCCTACAGAAAAGCCAAAGAGGACTTATACAAGAAAGACAACTAGTCACAGTCGTAGCAGAACAACCACAAGAACTGGTAAGCCTAAGATTGTTACAAAACCACAGACAAGGGAAAACAGAACTTCTGTCCGTCCTACTGTTACTGAGAAACAAAAAGCTGAAATCAGAGCTGCTCTAAAAGGTGCAAATCTTAATGCTCCTGATTACAAAAAAGTTTATGATGCCTTTGCTTCAAGTGACAGTACATCTTCATATAACAACAAACTTCAAAAATCACTTGGTAATGATAAAACTAGCGTAATCTATAAGGCTACATCGAAGATTTTTGAAAACACAAAGAAATAACCGGAACGTAAAAATTCTTGTGATTAACCTAATAGAAAAGAGATGGGTGAAATAATCCCATCTCTTTTCACTTGCAACAATAGTCCTACTATATAAACTATTTTGTTTTTATATTAAAAGGCTTAAGACTGTATGCTTCTATATTCTCAATTCTCCCCTCTATAGAAATTGTATTCTTAACGTCTTTAACCTTAAAATATTTTGTAGTGTATGAATAAATACCATCATTTATGAAGATTTCTATGCTGCATGTATCTACATAAATCTTCATATTTTCAATTCTTTCCCCGTCAGCTAGCTTTAACTTTCGGCTTGTTCTATTACTTCCCAATTCCTTGTCAGTAAAAGAAAATTCCAAGTCATTTGTCAGCTTTCTGAATTTAATATCAAAACCTTTGTTGAATTGTATATTAAAATCATTCTGCCCAAACTCCGACAAATTTAATTCATATGAATCAATGTCAGCAAGGTTTTTGATATCGATTTTTTTATCTCTTAATTCCTTGATTTCTGCTATAGGTTGTTGGCGTAACTTGCCTGATTTGCTATCGTAGATTAATTCTCTAGGCAATGTCAACATATGCTGCCATCCATCTTCTATTGAAGAGTCATGACCATATTCTGCATCAGGCATGCCCATCCAAGCGATAAGGATTGTTCTATTGTTTTCATCCACATAAGTCTGTGGAGCATAGAAATCAAATCCGTAATCCCATTCTATAAACTCGCCTAAGCCTTTCCCGTCAGTCAATAAATCTGTTTTTGTATTAAAATATCCAGACTGGTATATGTTTTGGAAACTATACTCTGTCGCCTCTAGTCCCTGTGGCGAAATTGATAAGAACTGTTTACCGTCTACATAAAATAAATCAGGACATTCCCACATATAACCATAGTCTACTTTTTCTATAAAATGACTAAAATCCCAATTAATCTTATCGTTGGATTTGAATACTATAGCGCATCCTTCATCCTTCTTTGTTCTTGCTCCAAGGGTCATATAGTAAATACCATCCTGGCACAATACCTTAGGGTCCCTAACATGAAGAGTAAGATTATCAGGATAATCTTGGCTTCTCAGCAATATTCTTTTTTCACTAGCATTTATTCCGTCCTTGCTTGTTACTAAAATTGTATTACTCTCTCTTCCTTCAAGAATGTAATCATAATCTCCAGGATGCTTTACATTACCTGTGTAATAAATATACATTTCGTCATCTTCTACATAGGCGCATCCTGAATAAACACCACTAACATCCTCCGGCATATCTGGCTTCATAAATACTCCTGAAAAATCATAATTAATAAAATCTTTTGTGGAGTAATGTCCCCAGGTCTTTTCACCACCCTTAGGCTCATCTGGTGAATACTGGAAAAATATATGATGTATTCCATCAAGCTGGCAAAGACCATTAGGATCGTTAAGCCAGCCTGTTGGTGGGTAAAGATGAAATCTAGGAGTTAAATATTTTTTATCTTTTAAACTCATCTAATAAACACCTTTTATTTTGCTACTGCTAAAACCTTTTCACTGAAATCTGTCTCACCTGTCTTGATGCTGCTAACACTAGAGAATTTTGGAGTGTTTGAAACGATAACTGGTGTAACAAGAGGATAACCAGCCTTTGAAATAGCATCCATATCAAATGTCACAAGAGTCTGACCACAAGCAACCTTGTCGCCCTGAGCAACATGTGCTGTAAAGTGCTCTCCATTTAACTTAACTGTGTCAAGACCGATGTGAATAAGAACTTCGATACCATCATCGCTTACAAGACCAATAGCATGCTTTGTATCATAAAGCATTGCAACTGTTCCATTGAAAGGCGCTACAACCTTACCTTCTGAAGGATTGATAGCAACACCTTTTCCAAGTGCCTCGCTGGCAAATACAGGATCAGGAGCCTCTGTAAGAGGAATGATTTCACCTTTAAGTGGTGCGTATACTGAATCTGCCTCTACATTTACGTCAGACTTTGACTCTACCTCAACTGAAGCAACTTTTTCCTCGTCCTTATAAAGGATCCAAGATGCTGCAAAAGCAACAGCTGAAGCAACTACAAAGGAAAGTAAATATCCTGGTAAACAATCAGTTACGATAAGAAGACCGAATAAACCTGTAATACCGTTTGCTGTTGCATAAACACCTGTAATAGAAGCTATACAAGCACCTACAGCACCACCAATCATACCTGCAATAAATGGCTTTCCATAACGAATATTAACACCGAAGATTGCTGGCTCTGTGATACCCATGAATGCTGAAAGTGAAGCTGGAAGAGCCATTGACTTTGTCTTCTTGTTCTTTGTCTTTAATGATACTGCAAGAGCAGCTGCACCCTGTGCAACGTTGGCTGCTGTCGCAATAGGCATCCAAACATTCATACCGTTGTCTGAAAGCATCATCATTTCGATAGCATTGTACATATGGTGAGCACCAGCAAGTACTGTTGGAGCATAGAAACCACCCATAAGGAATGCTCCGATACCAAATGGAATGGCGATAAGTGCCTTAGCTCCTGAAAGAACCCATGTCTCAATCTGTGCAAAGATAGGTCCAATAATAGTCATAGCTAAGAACCCAGCTGCAAGAACTGAACAAAGTGGAGTTACAAATAAATCAAACATTTCTGGAACAATCTTGTGAAGCTTCTTTTCGATTGTACACATTAACCAAACAGAAAGAACGATTGGGATAACGTGTCCCTGATAACCTACATTATCAATGTTCCATGCTCCGAACCAAGACCAAAGTGTACTAGTCTCTGCGCCACTAGCTACTGTCCAAGCATTAACCAAGCTTGGGTGAATCATAATCATACCGATTACTGCACCGAGATAAATATTTCCACCAAAAATCTTAGCTGCTGAAATAGCAATAAGAATTGGAAGGAATGTAAGTGCAGTATTTGAGAACATATTTACAAGATTATAGAAATATGAATCAGCCATTGATGGCCAAACCTGAACAAGACCACCAAGTAAACCATTTAAAAGACCAGTAGCTACAATAGCTGGAATGATTGGAATAAAGATATCACCAAGAGTCTTTATTGCACGTTTCCACCATGGTGCCTTGCTTGCAGCAACCTGCTTAAGCTCTTCCTTAGTAGATGCTTCAATGCCTGCAATATCAATAAACTCATCATAAACTTTATTAACTGTACCAGTACCGATGATAAGCTGAAGCTGACCAGATGCATCAAATACACCTTTAACTCCATCTATCTCCTCTAATGCTGACACATTTACCTTGCTGTTGTCAGCGATTACTAATCTAAGTCTTGTTGCACAATGGGCAGCTGAGATTAGATTATCCTTTCCGCCAATCTGCTCATAGATTTGGCTTGCACATGATCTGTAATCCATGTTGTTTCCTTTCTATTTTCCCTTTAATAAATAATGAAATCATTTGACTACATGTGAAATCGATTTCATACCATAGTGACATTATATAACCGTTAGTTCAAAATTCCTATTAGTAATGTGTGATAACGATTTCACATAATTTTTATATGTTTTTCACAAAAAAGACCATAAAAGCCTTAATATCCTTCGAAAAATTGATTTAGAGCTATCTTATAAATATAATAATAGTGAAAACGATTTCAATAATATTTTTAGGAGTGCACCCATGAATATTAATCAAATAGCCAAGCTTGCAGGCGTATCTCCGGCAGCTGTATCCAGATATCTAAACAATGGATATCTCAGTGATGAAAAAAGACAGGCCATAGCAAAAGTAATAGAGGAAACAGGGTATATTCCATCTACCCAGGCTCAAACCCTACGAACTAAGAAAACTAAAATTATCGGGGTCATTATCCCTAAAATAGATTCGGATTCCATTTCACAAGTCGTAGCTGGTATTGGTGAAGTATTAAATGAGAAAGGCTATAAAATGCTTTTAGCCAACACTGATAATCATGATGAAAAGGAAATAGAATTTATTAACACCTTCAAGCAGAATATAGTTGATGGTATCATACTGCTTGGAACAGTACTGACCCCTAAACACAAAAAAGCCCTGAAGGATTTAACAATCCCCTATGTTGTTCTCGGACAACAAACTGATATTTCCACCTGCATCTTCCATGATGACTACACAGCAGCATATGAATTGGCAGATTACATATTAAATAAAGGGCATAAAAATATAGGCTACATTGGCGTTAGCGAACAGGATATTGCTGTAGGTGTAAATAGAAAGGCAGGATTCCTTGACGCTTTAGAAGCCCATAATATCAAGCTTCCTGCAGCATACATTAAAACTGGATCTTTTTACATGGATAATGGCTATGAAAATACTAAAGCTCTACTTAGTCAGCATAAAAATATTGATGCAATTCTATGTGCGACAGATACTATAGCTTTAGGCGCCATTAAATACCTAAACGAAAACAAAATTAAAATCCCAGATGATATTGCTGTTGCTGGCTTCGGGGAAAGCAAGCCATCTTCTATTCTTTCCCCTAGCCTTACAACTGTGCATTTTTATTACAGAGAATGCGGAATTGAAGGAGCCACATTTTTGCTTAATAAAATAAACAATCCAGATATCCCTGATAAAGCAATGAAATTAGGCTTTGAAATCATAAAAAATCAATCAGTGTAATTTTTTACTACCAGACCTTTATCTACAGTCAAGGACCCCGAAGTTAAACTTCGGGGTCCTTTTAAATAATTATCCATCAATATATTTAATTTTTTTCATCAGGTTTATTATCTGGCTTTTCTCCAGAAGGTGGTTCCTGAGCACCTTGCTTATTACCTGGGGCGTCCCCAGTTGGTGCCTGACCATCAGTTTTTTCACCATTGGGAGCCTCGCCATCTGGTTTCTCAGTTGGCGCTCCATCAGGCATATTTCCATCACCATTACCGCTTGTGCTTACAAGTTCAATAGCTGCCCCTGAAGAACTAGAATTTTCAGTATAGGCTTTGCCATCAACATACAAAGCGTAACCATTCAAATCAATAGAATCTGAATCACATGTAAGTGATGAAATGTATGAATCTCCTGTAAGCTTCCATGTAGAACCATCAGAAAGATCTACATAGACTTCACCAGCTTCAGCGTCAGAATTGATAGCTCCAGTATAGGAAGATCCATCCTGCAAATAAAGGTTTAAGGCAGAAACATCATCAACAATAATATCTCCATCTATAATCTGATCTGTAGCATACAAATCAGCTTGTCCTCCATTGTTACCCTCGCTACCCCATCCAGCTGCTGAGGCTCTAAGAAATACACCATCGCCATTATTGGTAATATCTACATTTTCTAGATTAATAGTAGCAACAGTGTTTGTTATGAAGAAGATATCCTCATTTTCATTTGTAAGACTACTATCTGTCATAGAGAAGCTAGCCACACCATCAGCTGCATCTCCAGACATTGACTGGTAAATCATAACAGCTTGATAGTAATCAGAATTATCGCTGTTTTTTGTGTTGTTATCCGCGTTTAATGTAACATTTTTCAGAGTTACGGAGTTGTTTCCTTCAACAACTACGCCTTGAGATGCAGTAGAAGTAAGGCTGGCATCTGATACTGTAATGTCTGCGGTTGAATAAATTACAGGTGAACCTGTGCCTGAAGTTTTGTAGGTTCCATCAGTTACGGTGACGGTTCCACCTCCACGATCAGATCTGATAGCAGCTGAAGAATTACCGCTGGTTTCAATAGTAAGATTGGAAGCATTCATTGTGCCACCGCCTGTAGTCATGAGTCCCCCTGAGCAATTTCCACTTGTTGTGATAGTTGAATCTGAAATATTTACTATTGTACCTTCACCATAACTAAATACAGCATTGGCATGAGTACCATTTGTATCTACCGCGATATCTTGAAGAGTAAGTGTTGCTGCATCTGTAGCAAAGATAGCAGAATTTTCACCATAGAAGTCAGCTTCATCTCCTTCACTTTCTCCTGTTTTAGTTACAGAAATGTTGCTATAGGATTTTTCCTCACCTGAAACCTCAATTGCATGACCACCATCTTCATCATTTGTATAGTTTTCCGTAGCATCTACAGTCTCAGATGTTACCTCTGCTGTTTCAGTAGAACCACAACCTGCGAATATAACAGAGCCTGCAATTGTGCAGGCCATAACCTTTGATAATACTTTAGATTTCATTTATCCCTCCTAAAATATATTATTGTAACAAAGTTTTTTGTTGTGAAAATAGGTTAACAATGAAATCTGAATAGTAGGTGAATGCTTACAAAAAATCTGGTGACGAAAAATAAAATATTCTTACACTAAAGTAAGGAACTCTCAACATATTTTATTACTTAATATTTACCTTATTAATTAAATCACCTATATTTTCAATACTACATTTTATAGTATCGCCAGGCTGCAGAAATTTTGGAGGATTAAATCCCATACCAACACCACCAGGTGTACCTGTTGCAATGACTGTTCCAAAATTCGTCTGCCAGTCACAGCATGTACCCGGCAATAACATCAATGTCTTTCCTGACAAATTCCCCATTTCATCAAATTGCATTATTATGTCCTCCTAACGCCAAATTATATTCATAGATGCATATTACTACTTTCAGTTTGTCATGTCTAACCACAAGAAGAAATTGTTTGAACGCTCCAGCCTATAAACTATTCTAAATAGGCCTTGACTAAAAAACTATTACATGATAATATCTATTTCGTTGTGTAAGTTATACAGCTTGCGGAAGTGTCGGAACTGGCAGACGAGCAAGACTAAGGATCTTGTGCTCATTGCGAGCGTGCGGGTTCAAGTCCCGCCTTCCGCATTCGGTTAAGAGGCCTAGAAACATTGAGAAATCAATGTTTCTGGGCTTTCTTTTTGGGAAAAAGGGATAATTTTGAGGGGTTCCCTAAGGGTTCCCTCGCTGCTATCATCCTGTGAGTCCAGTAAATCTCTTACATTTTCTAAGTAGTCTTTCTTTGCAAAGCTGTAGAACTACAAGTTGGTCTGAATTGAATGTCCTAACATTGCTGCTCTATCTGCAACAGAAATCCCCGTTGGTAAAAGTACATTTGAATCAAGTGACATTCTAAGAGCATGGTTGTTGGTTACATGGAAACCTTTTGACTGACATAATCGTCTGAGGAAAGTTTCGTATGCATCCTTCTTAATCCAGTCACCATCTTCATGGCAGAAAATGAATTCTGAATCAATTCCAAGAGCATCCTGCTTATCTTTTATTTCAAGAAGTAAGTTCTTAATTTTCCTAGTAAGTGGAAACTCTCTACCATCCTGAGAAATGCCTTTCTCATTCTTTGTACAAGTGTCATAGTAATAAACTTTTTGTCCGTTCTCTTTAACTGAAAGCTGCTGTGCATGGATATGAATAGATGTAGCTAAAATATCCTCCCATTTGAGGGCACAGAGTTCACCAACACGGACACCTGTTTCAATAGCAAAAAGCGCTGCATAGCCATTAATATAATAGCTTCCCCATTTCTTCTTAGTCATACGATATCTTATTTCATCTTTGATTATATCGATTTCCTCTGGGGAAAGAATCTTATCCTCTGGCTTAGCTTTTCTGGTATCGCAGGACTTCATATAAGGCTTGTTTTTAATCATCTCCACAGGATTAGTAGAAATAATCTTGTGGGCATAAGCATAGCCAAATATGAGGTTAAGAATACCTTTGTAGCTAAAGAATGCCTTTTGCTTTGGATGTTCTCTATTGACCCATTCCTGAGTGTATTGCTTAAGGATTAAGTCATTGACATTTCTGATATCCTTTGAGGCAAGCTCTTTTGAAATATAGTGTTTAAAATCAACTCTATTCTTTGCGAGAGTGTTTGCCTTCGGATTCTCTGTCACTTCTTTTTCATGCAATGCAGCATTGAAAACAGATTCAATAGAGTAATCCCTGATACCTGTTGTGTAATATGCAAAAAGCTTTTCCATAAGGCCATCATAGGTGACAGCTTTTATCTTTTTACCATCAGGCATCTTGGTGCTGTAATAATCTTTGGGATTATTAGGCGTTGGCTCGTGATGGGCTATCGAACGAGGTAACCCATCAGCCGTAACATGACTGTTTAGTACCAGTCTGTCACGTATAGCTTGTTCTTTTTTTGATATCAATTCTAATTCATTTCTGACACCGTCTGCGTCTATAATACCCAAGGAGTGCTGTACATTCAAGAACTCCCTTTGGCTTTCAAGTGATTTACGTGCTTTAAAAACTTCTAATACATCTACATTATTTCCCATATTCCCTCCAAATAAAAAAGCACCTGGTAAGGAAAACTCCTTATCAAGTGCTGTGAAATGTTTATAGTTACTGGCTACCCGAATGCATAAAAAAGACAGCCCGATAAAGGCTGCCTGGTAAGGTGAAACTGTGTAAACTGTAAACAGGTTATTTTAAAACTTTTATTTTCTTATATAGATTTTTATACGTTTTCATCTATTTACTGTTTAACTGTTTACACTGTTTACAAATATCTAATCAATAAATGGATTTTCATTTTCATCAATATCAGGTTCAAAGTCTGGTGGATTGATTCTTCTCCAGGCTCTTTGTGTTCCATATTCTTTAAATCTATGGCTTGTCAGCTTTGCGTAGTCGTTCATTTTTTGATCCATGATTTCTGATATTGCGTTTGATTCCCATTGAGCTGCTGTTTCATAGGCTGCATGATTAAGAGCTTCGAGAAAAAGCATTCTAATGCAGACATATTCTGGTTTCTTTTCATCAAGATAGTTCCTTATTGCTGTTTCTATTGGGTCTTCAGGCGAATATCTTTCCTGTGTCTTTAAAAGCTCGTCATTTAGCTCCTTAGGAAGCGTAAGGGAATAATCGCCTGATTGATAGATGACCATAATTTCAGCCCATAGCTGTTCGATATAAGCTCTAGAATGAGCTTCATTATCAAGGATGTGGCACTCAGCGTTTTCCATGTGAACTTCAATAGGAAGAAATCGTCGGTTTCCTGATTTATCCATAGGAAGGAACTGTGATTTATTTGATGTTCCAGCAAATACACACTGTCTTGGATGGTCTACTGCATACTTATCATATGGGGCTCTGTAATTATCGTATTGACGACTTACAAATGACTTTGTTTCTTCAACCATCTTTGAATTCAATACGGCAAGCATTTCGGGCATTTCTATAATCCAGTGCCCTTGTAAGCGCTGAAATGCTCTGTCATCATCAAGTCTTTTGATATCATCAGAGAAGTAAATATCATCCATTGCCAAGAATCTCAGGAAAGTGGATTTACCTGCACCTTGTCCTCCTACCAGGCAAAGCATAAGCTCAAACTTTTTACCTGGTTCAAAGACTCTAGCAATAGCGCCAAGCATAAACACCTTAAGTGACTCTGTAGCAAGCTTTGTTTTTTCAACTCCTAAGAAATAGTGAAGCGCATCACCTATGCGACTTTTTCCATCCCATTTAAGAGATAGAAGCTTCTCTCTGATAGGATGATATCTATTTTCCTTTCCAACAACTCTGACAGCTCGCTCAATCATTTTGTCGTTCTTAAGGTGATACATTGTTTCAAGATAAGTTATGATGTTATCTAAATCTGTATCGGAAAAGCTGGGGGATTCCCTATGCCAGCCTAAGTCTTTGCATATATCATATTTCTGACTGAGTTCATTGAACTTAATAGCACCTTTCAATACTGGATCATTTCTAAGAGCGTACTGGCAGTTGTAATTGCTTTGCAGTACCTTTCCTTTTTCATCAACCTCAAGCATTGAAGCTACATCATTGCCTTCATCCTTATCAGGCGGTGTGATTTTGTAGCCCTCGCTTTCAAGTATTGTTGTTATCATTTTGTAGCTATCGTCTGATAGATTAGTTGAGTTCTTCATTTCTTCTCTTAACATTCTCAATCTCTCCTTTGTAAGTGTTTATAAAATCAATCTGCTCATCTCGGTAACCGAAAGTAAGCTCGTCAATCATCCAGTCGATACGGTCTAGATTCATGAGAGCTTCTTCAAAAAGCGGATGGCAGTTATCTAAGCCTTGCTCCATTGTTGGAGCATAGTTTTGTTTGAACATACGAATCTTTTCTCTATATTCATGCAAAGAAAAAAGAGCATCTCGGACATATAAGTCGAATGCTCTTTGAATCTGATATTCATTATTCTTTTGTAGGATAATTGGATTTTGTTTAGGTGGCTTTGACGATTGCTTATGTGGTGATAAAACTCCGCAGTCTATGCCAAAATCATTTGCAATTTTAGTAGCTGCAGCAAGTGGTGGCAGACTAAAAAGTTTTCCAACGAAATCAACCACATCACCAGTAGCACCACATCCAAAGCAGTAGTATCTGATATCCACCTTAAGACTTGGTGTCTTATCATTGTGAAATGGACATTGGCACAATCCATTTCTGTTTGGATTCATTCCATAAAAAATGGCTGCATCCTTCACAGATACAGCCGACTTAACTTCTTTAAAAATATTCAATTTTAAGTCCCCCTTATCTTTCTATATCGCGATTACGTTTTCTTGTTGCAACGTGAACATCTTCTTGTTGCATTCTCATCATTTCTTCTGCCATCTTTTTAATCTGATATGCCTGAACAGCCGTATCATGGCATTTGTCGTAGACAAGCTCAATATCAATTCTTCTTTTTTCAAGAGCTACCAATTCATTCTTTAACACTGACCAATTAGGCTTTTGACCACACCAAAAGTTATCAAGCATTCGTTTGGCTAAGTGGTATTGATTCAATTCATTGCTGTGCTCGTCTTTATATTTCTGCTGATTTCTCTGTAACTTGAAACCGAATTTCTTGTCATAAACAGGCTTGTACTTTTTGTACATTTCCAGATATCTAAAAGCTTTTTTAATATCTTTAATTCGATCATCTATGTGTGAAATATCTGTTGATAATTCATCTGAATCTCTGTAGGCTTTACGAACAAAACGTGTTAGTCCTTCCATGGATGAAATATTGTTTTGAGTCAGAAATAGAATTGTCTTCGCATGAGCTTTTAAATTTTTAGTTTTGCCTTTTCTGCTCCAAGCATTGTCATTTCGCTTGCTATAGTAATCGTTAACAAGCTCTCCAAGTGAAGGAACATAAATCTTTTGCTTATGACAGCTTTTCAAGAAATCAGAAAGCCATTCAAATAAATCCTGTAGGTTAGTTGATAGCTTTGTAATCATTTCATTGAATGCTTTTATCCTTCGATTCTCGTCACCGATTTCAGTCCTTATGCCTTTTGCTTCCATAGCTCTAACGTGTGGGCCTTCATGAACTGTAGGAAGAATATCAAGCCCTTGTTCTGCGTAAGAACGATTATCAATTCTGCAACTAAGCCCTTTGTCCTCAAAAGCTTTATTAAAGATATCTGCATAGGCTTTTCTCCAGGCATTTAGCTTCTCAGGTGAACCCCAGTCTGTTGTTGGGACCGCATTGAAAGCATATTTACCATTTGGCTTTTTTATACGTTCACCATTTTCATCAAGGAGATATTCTCGCCTTTGCTTTTCTCCCCAGGTTCCATCTTTATTGAGTGGTCTGATAGGAATTAACATGTGTACATGAGGATTAGGGATGCCACCATCTCTATCAGGGTTATGAACAGCGTAGTCTACAATCATTCCTTTTGCTAGGAAGTTTTCTTTTATAAATCGTTGAGCTAACTCAAGATTTTCTTCATAGGTTAATTCATTTTGAAGAGCAAAATTGAAATTGTAGCAAAGCTGGGCTTTTGGATGCTTTTCGATTCTTTCGATTTCGTTGAAAAGTGTTTCTCGGTCACGAAGTCTTTCAGGTGCATAGTCGGGAAGCAAAAGCTCTTTGAAAAGGACTCCTTCCTTTTTTGTGTAGTCATGAATCTTTCCATAGTAATCATCATGAATCCTCTCGCCTGTGATGTAAGCATCAGCTGCAGTAGCACTTTGGCCTTTACCACGACTGACCTGTGTAACATGAAAATGATATAGGGCCATTTAGTATTCCTCCTTTACCTTGCAGATGAGTTCTACAACTTTTTTCTTAATAGCTGGAATAGAAAAAAGAGCATCACATAATGCCATGAATTGGATATCTGTTAGCTCTTTTGTTTCTGGGAGCAATGACTCTATGTGACCTGCCCTGGTGCAAAGTCTGTGAGTTCTTCGTTTACGTTCCTGTTTACTTTGTTGCTTAGCTTTGTTCTCGAGCCTTGTGAGTTCGTGCTGAAATCGCTCACATCTTTTAATTGATTTTTCATAAGATGTAGTAGCTTTCTCTAAATCTCTTCTTGCTTTTGCAAGCTTTGGCGGAGTAACGAAAGTGTTAGCTTCTTCCTGTTCAGTTTGTTTTTCCATAAATTAAACTCCTTTCAAAATTAATAATGTGTACAGCCACAGCTTTTCGATTGCTTGCAATCCCGGAGCGACAGCGAACGCAAATCGGCGAAGCCAGGAAGACTTTTGCAACGCAAAACGCACATACCTCTTAAAGAGGTATAGAAGTGCGCCCTTACTTAAAAGTAAGGGATTTGAAAAGCACTACGGCGGTGGATTTTCATCCTTCTACTTAATGTTACGAGGAAAATTTGACTTACCCCTGTTTTGCTTTGATATTGCAATTTTTAGCTATTGATTTGAAATTTGAGTGCGAGAATGATGCATATTTGCACCACCTATGCTATGATTTTTAAAGATATTTTTAGTAGGGAGAAATGTATTGATGAGTGAACGTTTACCAGGTAATCTTCAAGAAAGATTAAGAGAACTTAGAGAGGAACACGGCTATTCAAGAAATAAACTGGCAGATACGATTGAAGTAGACCGTTCTAGATATGGAAGAATTGAACGTGGGGAAATAAAGAGTATCAACAGTGATGTACTTTTGAAGTTAGCCAAACTTTACAATGTATCAGTAGATTACATTCTTGGAATTTCAAATACACCAGAAAAGACTTACTACGACATTGGTGAGTTAGGACTAAGTGTTGAAGCTGCAAAGAATCTCTATACAGGAAAAGTAGATGCCAGAGTTATCAATGAACTTCTTATAAATAACAAATTTGCTGTGGCAACTAAGATGATGGCGACTTACTTTTCTGGAGCAGTTTCTGACTTGTTAAAGGCTCAGAATGCCCTCATGGATTTCAACTATGATATGATTTTGGAATATCAAAATACTGGCGAGCTTCCAAAAGATGATAAAGATATCCAGGATTTAAAGAAGCAATTCAAACATGCAAAGGTTCCTGCTACCACCTATGAGTTTGACAGAATCCAAAGACAACTTATGGGAGCAGTAAAGGAAATTCAAAATAAGATTACTGATGAAGTTAGTGAATATCAAAAGCAACAGAAAGTCATTTATTACGACATTCTTGATACAGTGAAATCTGAGGCAGCCAAGATTCCAAATATAAAAGATTTAACAGAAGAACAAAAGAAGGGAATCATTATTAAAGCAATGAATACTTCTGTAGAGAAAGCATCTTCACTCTCACCAGAGAATAAAGCTCGTATAGAGTCGGCTATATCTCAGATAGCCCCAACACTTATGGATATAGGGAAAGAAATGTAATGGAAAATATTGATAAAGACCAACACAATAGAAAGCTTTGTCGCTTGATAAGGAATAATGATTTATTGGCTGAAACTCAACTTCTAATGGAAAATGAAGCTCTAATTGTTGGATTAGCTGGCAGTATGGAAGTTGCCTATGATTTAGATTTGAATCACTGGGGTGGAATTGAAAAGGATGATATCATCCAAGAAGGTCGAATTGCAATGCTTCGAGCCGCGCAGACTTATGATGAGTCCAATAACACAAAGTTTTCTACCTATGCCTACACAATTGTTAAGAATGCAATGACAGACTTGTGCAGAAAAGGTATCTCAGCATTTGAGAATAGAATCATTGAATCTGGAATGTCATTAGTTTTCTTGGATGAGGATTATTCTAACAATGAATTTGATGTTCATATCACAGAAACAGTTCCTTCTGCAGAATTTGACCCCACCGCAAGGCTTGCAGTTCTTCATGTAATGCTTGAGAAGATGTACAATCGATTGAAGCGTTTACCTGCTCGCCAAAGAAGGTTACTGGCTTATCACTATGGGTTGGGCGCATTAGAATGCAAAAGTATCAGCGAAACCGCTTCGTATTTTCATTTGACAGAAAAGTACATTAAAATAATTGAAGATCAGGCCTTAGCTACGTTGAGAGATGGAATGAATGATGGGAAAATATTATAAAAAAGGATGGAGCTCTGATTGAACTCCCCGCTTTTTACTGGAACTGTAAAAACATCAGGAGGACAATTGGAACAAATTCGTATCTCCATGGATAAGAGATTCAATTAAATAATCATAATTTGTATGTCGAACTATTTGGAGCTGATTAAATAGGTTTCCTGAGAGCTAGGATGAGTTTACTCCTAGCTCTTTATTAAATCATTTATTTCTACGTTTTTTGATTCGAGCCGCATTTCCTTTTCTCTAACATTTTCCTTTTCTGAATCGTCCATTTCTATAAATATCTTCTCTTTTGTCCTTTCACTTTTCTCTAGCATTGCAAGATATATATCAATCATGTCCGTTTTAAGTTGCTCTACGGCTTTAGAAATTTCCTTATTATATGTTTCCATATTCCAGATTCTACGCACTTCTTCTTCAGTTGAAAAGCTTCCATGCCCATAAAGAGTACTAGGTGCAAGCTCACCGTTATTATCTTCTAGAACGTGGGCAAAGCAACTCATTCCTTCTTGGGCAGCATGCTGTTGATATCCTACTTGTTGCCTTTCTAAATTCTCAATATATGAATAAACTATCTCTTTGTAGACAGTATCTTTCTGCATATTCTCAATTACTTTTTTATCTATAATAATGCTACACTGACCGAAACTTCCAAAATTATTCCCTACCTGGTTAAAGCTATTGTTATAGCCTAAGTTAGGCGGATTATTTGTATTTTTTAAGCTGATTTCCATATCCTCTAGGCGAAAACTTATATTAGGAAAATGTTTGCATAAATCATGATAGTAATCAAGGATTGAGTCTGAATTGTCACTAGTTCTATCTAGTAAAAAAGAAGCCGTTGATTGTTTTGTGGTTTTGTTCGCATAAATATTAATATTATTATATGTAGTGTGTAAAGCTGCTAAATCCATATTTTCCCTCCAAAAACCAAAAGTGCCAATTTCCTTCCATAGAAAATTGGCACCATCCTTAGTGTTTATACATTCTAAGAGTACCATTACATATTAACGCAGTAAATAGGTTTCACATTTTTTTAATTAAAATTTCATATAATAAAGCATAAAAACGCATGCGTTATGCCACTATATCAAAATAGCGTTGCTTTGTGTAGTATGCTATATTACAATGCTAATGTAACTATAGTTCTTCAATAAATTAGTAGGAAGGAGATAACATGAAAAGATTATTCAAATTTCATAGAACCTTTTTCTAGTATTATGTATTGCAAGTATTATGAGTTATACAACTGTAGTATGTGCACAACCTTATCAGGATAAAACAGCAATATGCCCACGTTGCAAACATTCCAATCAAAGCTACGGATATGATCCAGAATTTAGTAGTCATGCTGATTCTTATAAAGCTGGGCAACGTTGTAGAGGATGCAGACAAATTGTAAAAGAAAAAGAAATACATCTATGTGAGTATTATAATGATAAGTATTTCTTTATGTGTAATAGCAATGATTGTAGAAGACTCAATGTTCCAGATAGAGTATATACGGAAGAATATTCTAATCCAATAAAATATCACTATGTAAGTACTATTTATAATTAAAGAAAGCTAATATAGAAAGATTATATAAGAGCCTCCACAATGGAGGCTCTCATTTTATAATGAAAAATTCACATGAACTACCATTACTGATGCACCAGAACCACCTTTTAGATAAATTCCTATTTTACGAAAATTCCATTGATGTCAGCTGCAATAAATGAGTAATATATATAATATTTGAAATAGGTTATTGAAGGGTGGGTTCCCTAAGGGGTTCCCTCGCTGCTATCATCCTGTGAGTCCAGTAAATCTCTTACATTTTCTAAGTAGTCTTTCTTTGCAAAGCTGTAGAACTACAAGTTGGTCTGAATTGAATGTCCTAACATTGCTGCTCTATCTGCAACAGAAATCCCCGTTGGTAAAAGTACATTTGAATCAAGTGACATTCTAAGAGCATGGTTGTTGGTTACATGGAAACCTTTTGACTGACATAATCGTCTGAGGAAAGTTTCGTATGCATCCTTCTTAATCCAGTCACCATCTTCATGGCAGAAAATGAATTCTGAATCAATTCCAAGAGCATCCTGCTTATCTTTTATTTCAAGAAGTAAGTTCTTAATTTTCCTAGTAAGTGGAAACTCTCTACCATCCTGAGAAATGCCTTTCTCATTCTTTGTACAAGTGTCATAGTAATAAACTTTTTGTCCGTTCTCTTTAACTGAAAGCTGCTGTGCATGGATATGAATAGATGTAGCTAAAATATCTTCCCATTTGAGGGCACAGAGTTGCCTATGATTTAGATTTGAATCACTGGGGTGGAATTGAAAAGGATCATATCATACAAGAAGGTCGAATTGCAATGTTTCGAGCAGCACAGACGTATGATGAAACAAGCACTACTAAGTTCTCTACATACGCTTATACGATTGTAAAAAATGCCATTATTGATTTGTGTAGAAAAGGAATATCTGATAAATGATATTTGTAGTTTACAATAGATAAAATTCTTGATAATATATCAGAGCAAAAAAAGAATATTCACGCATTAATCTTGGGACTTCAATTGTTGGAAGTTCCTTTTTATTTTGAGGTTTTAAATGGTTTTTGTCTTAGATAAACTCTGTAACTACATAATATATATTTTTTTGATTCACTTTTGCTGGAGAATAAGCATCCGAAAGAATCCTATTTTTATTCTGGCATCATTTTCAACAGTTGCTCTTGCAGGAGTAATTGATAATTATTATGGCGAGTCGTATTTTGCTGTATATATTGTCTGGTGTCTTTTTGCTGTAATCCTTTTGTTTGAAGATAGCATTATACATCTTGGTTTTCTAACATTAGGATTGACTTGGTTTATGGGGGTACTAGATACTTTTTCGGTTATAGTATCACAGATTATCATGATTGGGTCTGCTAATAATCGTTCTGGATTGGAATATTGGCAGTTATCAGCATATCTTATTTCATTTTTAATAGAATTTCTTTGGTATTATTTAATCTTAAAGAAGAACAATGTTTATATGGATAATATAAGACTTATTTCAAAAATGACAATTCTTATTATGGCTGTAGTTTTTGAAATGGTAATTGTCAATGTATATGGAGTCTATTACAAAAATCCTTCTGATTATAATCTGTATTTGCACTTTAGATTTGGTTTAAGTCTTTTTGGCGCTATTTATGCGATTACAGCAACATTAAAGCTTGCAGTAAAAAATTATCTATATGATAGTCAAAATAAAGACCTTAAGCTAGCGCTTGATATTCAAAAGGATCAGTATCAATATCAAAAAGAAAACAATCTAAATTTACGTCGATTCAGACATGATTTGATAAATCACATTGGAGCTATCCAGGAATTGCTATCATCGAAACAATATAGTAGCGCAATGGATTATATCAATAATATTTGGGATGTGACAAATAAATTATCTTCTAAAATAGCAACAGGTGATGATTATTTAGATGCTATTTTGAATTACTATAATTATGCATGTGAAAAAGAAAGCATAGCTTTTAAAGTGTCAGGACGACTTAACTCTCCATTTGATAATATTGACATATTAGATATTACTACCCTTTTTGGTAATGCATTACAAAATGCGGTAGAAGCAACAAAACAAGTAGAAAATCGAGCTATTATTGTGGAAATAGTGGATAAACAGTCAGAAATATTTGTTTCTATACATAATACATGTCATCAATTAATTATTCCCTCAAATCAGAAATTGACGACAAGTAAGAAAGACAAGATAAATCATGGCTTTGGATTGAATAATATTTTTGCAGTAATAAAAAAATACAGTGGTGAATATTACATAACAGTAGATAGCATGGAGAAGGATTATTGTTTTAAATTAGATATTTCATTACCGCGAGGAGGTAATAACAATCATGGTAGTAGGAATCTTTGATGATGAGATTGTATGGACTAACAAAATAGCAAATTATATTAAGGATTATTTCATGTTAATAGATAATAAAGACTATGAAATCAAAACATTTGCTTCGTTGAATGCTTTGATTTCAGAAATAGCTTCCATTAATCTTCTGTTTTTAGATGTGGAGCTAGCCAATAACATGAGTGGTTTTGATGTGGCAGAGAGAATACAAGAAATTGACCCTGCAAAACCAACTATATGTTTTTTAACATCACATATTGAGTTTGCTAGACAAGGATATAGATTCAACGCATTCAGATATATTGATAAACTTCATTTTGAAGAAATAGATGAGGCTATAGCAGCATATATTAGTAGTGTGGCAAAGGCAGAATATATAGATTGTAAAACATCAGATGGCATTGATGACAGAATAAATTTGGCAGAAGCTCTATATATTGAGAAACGAGATAGAAAAATTTTATTTCATATGTCGGATGGAAATATATACTACGGAGAAGGAAACCTTAAAGACTTGGCACAAAAGTATGGGAAAGCTGGACTCATTCAAGTTCAGCGTTCTTATATTGTTAACATGAAGTATATAAGAGGTGCAGACAGTAGAGTTGTTATTATCATTGATGGAACAGAAATAACCATAGGACGTGAAAGGTATCAGAATTTCAAGAAGTGTTTTTTTGAATGGAGACGTAATTCAATGTGAAAACTGTGTAGTTTAGACAAAATTTGTGTAGTTTAGACATGAAAATGAATTTTGTAAGTTCTTTTGTGATATAAGAATAAAGCGGCGATGAGTCATAAGTTTTTTATCAAGGAGGACTAATAAATGCCAGTTTCATGGGAACGCTGGGTGCCAAGTTTTGAAAAACATCCACGCAAATCATATAGCGCTAGTGCTATACAGACTAACACAGCTACAGCTCTTTTAGAAAAAGATGATTTAGATGAAGACAACAAAGTTGCTAACCGCTTTGGAGAAGCAGCCACTTTGGAAATTAGTAATGACTATTACAATGATAAAAGTTATTCATCTGCTTCTTTTCTTTTAGAGAGCAAAGCTGCAACAAGAACATTAAAAGAAGGTTGCAGGGGAGAAGATGTAAAAAGACTTCAGACAAATCTTAATACCTTAGGTTACAATACTGGAAAACCAGATGGTATTTTTGGAAAAGGAACAAAAAATGCTGTAATTGCTTTTCAAAGGGCAAAAGGTCTTACTGCTGATGGTATTGTTGGTACAGGTACACAAAATGCGATTAATAGAGCATTAGATGAGTTAAATAATTCAAGAAGTGATATTTTAAAGCTAGGAAGCAGAGGGGCAAAGGTTACTGAGTTACAGCGAAATCTTAATACACTTGGGTACAATGCAGGAACACCTGATGGGGCTTTTGGAAATGGTACTAAAAATGCTGTGATTTCATTTCAGAAGACCTATGGGTTAACAGCAGACGGCATTGCTGGAAAAGATACTCAAAATGCTATTTCTACAACCGTTTATAGAAAAACACACGGTATTGTGTCTAAAGGCCAGGTTAGTAATGATGTAAAAAATATTCAGAATGATTTAAAGACTTTAGGGTACTTATCTGGTGCTGCAGATGGAGCATTTGGATCTGGAACGGAGGCAGCGGTAAAGGCATTCCAGAAAAATCACAACCTGACACAGGATGGTTTGGTCGGAAGCACAACCAGAGCGCAGATTTCAGCTGCTGTAAAGGATAAGATTGAAAGAGAAAGTAAAGTATTAAAACTCGGAAGTAAAGGTGACAAAGTAAAAGCTTTACAGACAAACTTGAATTCTCTCGGATATAAAGCAGGAACACCAGATGGTCAATTTGGAAGCGGTACACAAGATGCAGTAATTAGATTTCAAAGAACTTACGGATTAACAGTTGATGGACAAGCTGGACCAAATACACAAGAAGCAATATCTAAAACTCTAAACTATAAGAATAAAGGTATACTTTCAAAAGGTCAGGTCAGCGAAGAAGTTAGAGCATTACAGAATAAATTAAAATCTTTGGGTTATCTATCAACTGCTGCAGATGGTGCATTTGGAGTTAATACAGAGGCAGCCGTCAAAGCTTTTCAGGAAGACAATGGTTTGAGTGTTGATGGGTTAGCAGGACAAACTACTCAAGAAAATCTATCTAGTAAGGTTGTTAACAAGGAAACCACTGAAGTAAATCCTGACCCTATATACGGAGCACCCGAAGTTGAAAAAGGCAAAGAATTGAAATTAAAAGTGCCTACTAATAAATATGGCGAAGCATATTTAGGATATTTAAGTGAAATGTTTGAAGGAAGTGGATGTGAAACTATTTCGGTTGGTACTGGGGATCATGGTGGAAAATCTTATGGAACCTATCAGTTCTCTACAAATACAGGAGGAATTAATGGGTTTATGGATTATCTAAAGAATGTAGACACAAAAATGTATAACAAGCTTAACAAGGCTTACCAGGCTGATGGAAAAGAATGTGGAACATCATTTGATGAGGCTTGGCGTGATTTAGCTAAAAATTCAAAATCAAAATTAGAAGAATATGAATATAAATATGCGAAAAAAGTATATTATAAAGCTTCAGCTGATTTGATAAAGAAAAATAGTGATTTTGATGTATCTAAACGTAGCTTTGCTCTTCAAGCTGTGATTTTTTCTAGAGCAGTTCAAAATGGTGGATGCTCAGTGATTTTTAAGAATGCTATTAATAATAACAATATTAACCTTAAAACTGCAAAGGATGACGAAATAATTAAAGCTATATACAAAGAAAATGCTAAGTTTGCCAATGCTGATAGAGCAAAGGGGCATGCACAAATTTTAGCAAAAGATACAGATCATAAGGAAGCGGTTGGAAAAACTCTACACTATTTTGTTAGCAGCAATAGCGAGAATCAAGCTGGAGTATATAATAGAATAGCATATGATGAGAAAGCTGAAGCTTTAAGGTTATATAATAAAAATTAAACATGAAAAAAATAAAATATATTTTGATTATTATTATACTTTTAATGATTGGGGTGTTGTTATTTAAACTCAAACCAATCTATGAAAAAAATAAGGTTTTTAACGCATATGCTGATTATATTGAGAACCACGCTTTGTATGAGGGATTCGAAAAAGGTGAGTTAGAAAATAATGAAACACAATTAGTATTCTCTTTAGAATACTTGGATGAAGATGATATTCCTGAATTAGTGTTAGGTTGGACAAAAATGTTAAATGAATCATCGGATATCTGCATTTTAAAGTATGTAGATGGTGAAGTGAAGCAACTGGGGCCATTTGGGCATTATAATTGCGTAAACTATATTCCAGGGGAAAATATTCTATACGAATGTAACTCTTGGGCAGGTAAAACATCCTACTGGTATTTTAAAATAGATAAAGAGGGAAGAATCGAAACATTATGTGAAGCCTATATGCCAATGAATGATGAGCAAGAGATATTTGCAATAAAAGAAGAATACTATGTTGCTGGACAACAAGTAACAAAAGCAAAATATGAAAAATTTGTTAATGATTTATCGACGGCAGAATTTGTTAGTTGGAGTGGAGCATGTAATCAAATAAATTTAGATATTTTGAATAAGTACAATTTACGGAGATTACGGAAAGGCAAAATTGAAATATCTAAAAATACAAGGCTATTAGCTGAACGAGCTGAAAATCCATTATACGTAGATTATTATGATATAAATGATTTTGATATTATTTTTACAACTAAAGTTGAAGATTCTTATAAATATCCTGTATTGTCCACAAAAAATGCAGCATACGATTATGTTTTAAAATCAATAAATCAGGATTATTTAGAATTGATAGCCGAGGCTAAAGAATCAAAAGAAATAAAGTCGATAGAATTTGACGGAGTGGATATAAAGGAGATTGACAATTTAGCTTATGTAACAATAAATGAAATGATTAGTACATCATCACAAACTGATAAATTTAATAAGACATATGTGATAGAGAAAAACAATAAAATATTTGCGAATCTGTATGATATCTTTATGTCGAATAATGAGTGTTTAGAAGATGTGGCAAAGCAGGTGTGCAAATTAGATGATAAATTTCATTATGACATTGTTACTAATGAATTATTATTAAATTCGAATAAAAGATCTATTAGTTGGAGTCTATTAAATGGTGAGTTGCAAATACATATAGATTCAGATGTACTCTCAGAAGGGTCTAAAAATATCAAATATGAAGTTGTCGTTCAGGTGGATAATTTAAAAGATGATGATAGAGAATTATCACAACAATATTTAGAATATAAGCAAGTTCTTAATGAATATATGAATGAGTGTGAATCGGAGATAGCTGCGGAATTAGTAGATTTTGATGACGACGGCTACAAAGAATTAGTGGTCATGACTGGTGACGCTCATAACAATCTTGTAGATATATATACTTACAATGCCGCTAAAGAAAAGGCTGAGTATATAAATGAACCAGGGTGTGGTGAAAATGGTCTAATTATGTACTATCCGCATAAGAATGTTATTTATAGCGAATATAATGGTCCTAACTATATGTATCGAGAATACTACGCGATAACTGATAATAGGGCCGAGCTGATTGATTCATTGAGACTAGATTTTGATGAGGACTTGAATATTATAAAGTGTACTAGCAATATTCCTTATGAACGTGTAATTAGTGAGTCAGATTATAGTAAAATAATAGATAATTATGAAAAACTAGGAGAGTTAAATTATATTAGCTATTCAACTTCCATGCACATAAAGTCTAGGGGAGATATAGAAAAAATGTTGAAAGTAAATGGAGTTTAACAGTTGATAAGAACAAAGATTAAGAAAAACATTTTTATATTATCTATAGTACTGTTAAGTATTGGCTTCATTAGATATATGGCTTCGTATAACAAATGCGAAGCTATATATATTAACGAATTTAGCAATCTTATGATTGATAAGAAACAATATGGAAAAACTTTCGAATTGAATGAAAATTTGAAAAGCTTGATAGAAAATATAGTCGTTCAACATGATGAATATGATGAAAACAGTGATATAGATAAATCTTTTCAAGAGCACTTTGTGAGGCATTATTTGAAAAATAGTATCTTTACATTTGACTATTTATATCATGCATATAAAAATGACGGCAATTTATCTAGACAACAAGTAGAATATATTTATTGGTCAATGACTGCAAAATATAAAGCGTTTGATTCGATTGAGGAGAATACGATTGATATAACTAATACTGCTATTGGCTCTAGTCATGGTGAACTAGTTGACTATAGCTACACAAAGTTGGCAGATGGAATCAGTTTAAATGGTATGGTTGAAATACATACAGCTGGTTATATAGGAACAAGAAAATATGCATTTATCGCTTGTTTAAAAGAAAATCCGTATAGTTGCTTTGATGGTTATAGTATTGTTTCCATAGTTATTGAAGACAAGACTCCAGATATAAGTCCTGATTATAAAGTTCATACTATAAGGGTTCTGTGTATGGATGATGATTATTCTGATGGTAAAGCAGATGTTGAGGTAACAGGTAGTAATGATGACCTTTTATACAATCATTTTATTACTTTAAATTTATCAGATAATAAGGAGCTATTGAATTATGTAAAACAAAATGAACATGAATCACTTGTCGTTGAATATATGCTAGACACAAGTCATGGAATGTACATAGATGAAATAGTGCCCCAAAAAATTTGGGTATATAATTCGTGGCGTGATTCGTTTTTAGAAGCGCTTGAGCAGATTCACACACATTAAAATGGACGATATCCAATGGAATGATACATTTGAAGTTAAGTGGGAATGATTTGAGTAAAAGACAAAATGACGAAATATATGAGGTTTCAGTAAGTTTATATGAGTAAATAATCTTAAGCTAAATGGGGTTCTCTAGGGGGTTCCCTTTCGGGGGACGGTGTCAGAACCTCCTTTCTTAGTGGGTTTCTGGACTGACAGAACTGTTCAAGTCCCGCCTTCCGCATTATTATTAAGAACTAGGATACGTTCCTAGTTCTTTTTTTGTCTTTATTTAAATAATGTATCCTTATTCTTAATTAAAAGGTCTATGAGGTTCTTAAATCCGAGATTCAATTTTTCCGAGCTCTCTTTTTTGAAAAAATACGCCTAAATAAAAGTCACAATTGCATTTTTGAGTATATTCTTGTATTCTTTTGTGTTAGTGAATCAATGAATTGGTATTTATAGGGGACATAATGGATAGACCATTTACAACATTTTTATGCTAATGTCAGGTGATGGAATAATCAAGAACCGGACATAGACCAATATTTTCTGAAAGAAAATATTGCCTGGCAAAGCCAGGTTCTTGTGGGCCTTTTCCTTAAGTGGCCCACAAGAAGTCATATATAAGCAAAAGACATTACTATACAAAATAATTGTAATCTGTAAACAAATCAAGCTTTGGAGAGAGATATCATGAGAGTGGCAATATTAGGATTAGGTGTTATAGGAACAACATATGCTTATGCATTTCAAAAGAATGGACACGATACATTTCATATTTTGAGAGATGGTAAGAAGGACATACCATCCGAAATTTCAGTTCATTTATTAGACGGAAGATATGATAATACCGGTGAGGAAAAAGAAGGTAGGTATAATGTATCTTTGGCTCATGAAAATGAAGAGTTTGATTTCATACTAGTCAGTGTAGCAAGTGGAAATCTTAAAGGTGCTTTAGATACTATTCGTAAAAAGAATATTAAAGGTACAATTGTGCTGTTTTGTAATTTTTGGAACGAAAGAAGCGACGTTGAACAGATTGTAGGTGATTTACCTTATATTATTGCTTTTCCAACAGCTGGAGGGCATATGAATAGCAGTTGGAACCTTAATTGTGTACTCTTTGACCATATTATGCTCGAATCCAAAGATAAAGCAAAAATAGAAAACTACTCAGATTTATTAACTCTTCTTACATCTGCAGATATTAAGCAAGAAATTCCTTATGACATGCTTGAGTGGATTTGGATTCATATGGCAATTAATGCTGGTGTAACATCAACCGCAGGAAGAAATGGTGAAATAGATAACCCAAATCAATTAGCTAAAGAATTAATGGGAAATGCTAGAGCATTAAAGCTGGCAGTAAAATCGATACGAGAAACATTGAAAGTTGTTGAAGGCAGAGGCGTTAATTTAGGTCTATACAAAAATGAACTTCTCCCTTATAAGATTCCGGCAGAACTAGCAGGAATTCTTATGAAAAAATTATTTTCGTCCAACGAGCTTACTTCTAGAATTATGACATTACATAGTGATGTTAATGATATTTTATATGGCTGTAAATGTGTGTATGATGAAGGAAAAAAACAAGGATTAGACTTACCTCTGTTTTACAAAAATATGGATAAGATTTTAGCGTAGAAAGAGAAAATTCCAATTAGCAAGGGGACACTTTAGCTCTATCAAATTATTTGATGATTCAGAAATTGTTTCCGTTCCATCCCCAATCATTTACCGGATGATAGGTAACATATATTGCATCACTAGGAATATTAAGTTTTTCTTTAAACAAATCACATATTTGACCTGTTAATTTATCGTATGCAACAGAAGGTGCATTTCCATATAAGCTTACTGATACATAAGCTCCTTTTTCCAGTTTTTGTCCTCCAAGCCATAAATCATAAGCATCATCAATACCAACCATTAAATAAGTCTCAGATTTACCAATAGTATTAATTATTTTTCCAAGTTCAGACTTTAATTCTTCTTTTAACTCAGAAGTTACTGAAAAAGTGATTTTTGAATCAATAAATGGCATTATCATACCTCCCTAATAATTAATTTTTCTTATTAATAGTTATTTTATCAGTTTCTACTCCAAGATAATACAAAAAAAGCTTTAGGAAACAACCCTAAAGCTTGAAACGCAGAGGGTGGGATTCGAACCCACGCGCCCTTGCGGACAAACGGTTTTCAAGACCGCCTCGTTATGACCACTTCGATACCTCTGCTTATTATGTTAATAAAAAAGCAAGCATAGCCAAATTGTGGTGCTTGCTATTTCTTATAGCAACCTCAAAACTTCACACAGTATTACGAGAATACGCTAAACATCTTTTCTTGAATAAACCTTCGATCTATTAGTATTCATCAGCTGA
>CAMJBT010000028.1 GCA_946403965.1 uncultured Pseudobutyrivibrio sp.
CACCTAGCGCACATAACTGTACTAAGTGGACTATAAAATTGAAGTATAGTTAATAGCAGTTTAACTGATTAATTTTTCCATATGTATTTTTATTGTTACCAGCAAATTCCTGAGTGTCATTTGTGGTGTAAACATAAACTGTATCGCCATAAACCATAACACCAGGATCTGCGCCATAGCTTTGAGTCACAATAGGGTTGTTTTCATTATCACCCTTTACATAGCTCCCATTAATAACCGATGCTGCGTTTACATCAACACTAACACTAAACAACATAACTCCAGTCAATGCAAAGCCAAACATTTTCTTTATAAATTTATTCATGATTTTCCTCACATGCTTTTGTTTTTTAGAGAATAAAAGAGTGACAAAAACCGCATTTGCCACTCTCTAATTACTTCACTTGAGGGATGGAGAATTTTTCCCGTTGACTTACTTCTTAATTCATGCAACAAGAATATGCAGATTTTTGGTTTTCTGAAGAAAATCAAAAACCATGACTTCTATTTATTTACTGAAGCTTTGCATCGATGCTATTTCCGATGTTGCCGCTTCCCTGGAATCCAATTTCGATTGACTGACCATCAGCGATTGTCTTGTTCCAATCTACTGGTGTAAGCACATAGTAATCACCGTCAGTCTTGACATTCATGTTCCAGCTTGAATCAATTTTCACATTGTTCTTCTTAATCTTAACTGTCCAGCCATTTACAGACTTTCCAGTTTTGTTTTCAAGCTTAAGATTTACATTGTAACCGCTGCCCCAGCTGTTGATTGAATAGCTGAGGTCAAGTCCTTCAGCCTTTGTTTCCTCTGGCTGTGTCTCCTGTGCCTTTGGCTGTGTCTGTGGCTGTTCTACAGGCTTGTTCTCCTGCTTAGGCTGTGCCTGCTCCTGAGACTTTGCCTGTGTTGCTGAATTGTTTACTGGCTCAAAAATCCATTCCTGATTTGGATTTCCATAGAATGTCCACTGACATACGTTTGTACCATCAGTCTTGCCGTGGTTGTATACATCGATGTACTTTGTGCCATTTGAAGACTTAGTACCGATTGTGTAAACACCACTGTTCTTTGTGTTCTTTACAATGAACTGCTGAGCATCATGTCCATATGCATCATAAATCTGAAGGTTTGCACCATCTTCATCCTTGCCGTTTGCTACATCAAGCATAAAGTTTCCAAGTCCAGACTTAAGTGTGATGTATCCATTTCCCTTGTTTTCAACATACCACTTCTGTCCCTTTACTCCTGTACCCTTGCTGATGCATACGTTTGTAGCAGCCTTTGCGCTATCGCCTTCAACTGTAAGGTATCTCTGAGAGTTTGTGTTCTTGAGATAATACCAACCATTTGAAATGCTAGCTGTAGAATTGTTGTTTACATTCTCATTACTTGGCTGTGGCTGAGGTTTTGGCTGATTCTGTGACTGTCCACCTGCTGCACCAAATGTCTCAGTATATGCCTGAATAGCTTTGTAGTATGACTGCTTTGGATTGCCTGGTGTAGAGAAAAGTAATGGCTTAGAGTTCTTGATCCATGTTGTCTGATCTGAAAGACCCCACCATGTTACGCCAGTAATCTTTCCACCATTCTTCTTTGCTCCGTTAACCTGCTTCATAAGCTGATATGTGTAGTTTGCCATATCAGCATCACCCTTGTTAGAGATATCAAGCTCTGTAATCTGAACTTCGAAACCTGCTCTAAGGAATGCGTTAAGAGCCTGCATGTAGTAATCCACTGATGGATAGTTTGTTCCAAGGTGTGACTGCATACCTACACCAGCACAAATCTTCTTACCCTGGTTGATGTAGTTTACAAGTGTAATAACCTTGTCACGCTCAATATATGTATTAAAATCATTGTAGAAAAGCTTTACAGAATCTGTAAGCTTGAAGTATTCAAGTGTCTGATAAGCAAAAGTAAATGCCTTCTTTACATATGTAGCATTTGTCTTGTTGTTACCATAAACTGCTTCCCATCCTGAATTCTCAGCATGAAGAACTTCATTACATACATCCCATGCATAAACAACACTGCCGTACTGGCTTGTGTAAACGTGATTCATAACAGTCTTGATATACATTTCAAGACGAGCATCCATTGTCTGCTGGTTTACAAATCCGCCGTATCCAGCGTAGTTGTTTCTGAAGAACCAAGATGGAGTCTGTGAGTGCCATACTAATGTATGAGCTCTCATCTTAAGACCGTTGTTGTAACAGATTTTCATAACCTCATCAACAGTATTAAAGTTGATTTGAGGTACACTAGACTCTCTATAATTGTCTGGGATGTAATAGCCCATGCTCTTTGCCTGTGAAACAGGAATAAGTCTTGCTGATCCACCAAGTAAAGCATCTGGCTTCATCTCATTTTCTAGAGTAATAGAATTGAAATGTTGCTTTAAAATAGAAAGCTGTTTTGCATCACGAAGTTGATACAAATTGATACATGTTCCTGAATATCCATAGGTAGCACCATATGTGTTCAGGAGAGTTTCATTAGCTGCCTTAGCCTCTAATGTTGATACCGATAAAAGCATTGAAAATGCGCATACCAGTACCAGGAGTTTTGCTAGAAAACTCTTGAAATAATTTCTTTTCATTTACAGTATTCCCCCTACTGAATTAGATTTATTTTTCTAACTCCACTCCCTCAAGTAATATTATTGTAACTTATTTAATATATCTGTAATTTATAATTCTTGCGCCATATTTATTAATTCTTGCCATATTTGCACATGTAAAAACTCATGGGGTTTTATCCCCCATGAGTCCATTTTTGAACGTCAGGTTCTACGTACCTATATTTCTATTAGTTTATTTTTGCTGTCAATTCATCAAGCGCATCCTGCAATTCCTCTTGTTTTACTAGTCTTATTGTCTTGTCATCTTCCAGAACATAAATACCACCATAATCCGAAACAAGTGTCTTCCTCATCTCATTGCTAGGCATACCATTTTATCAACATATATGGTGGAAACAGATTCTAGTTCCAAATCAAATGCCTGGTAGCATTGAGCAATTACTCCTTCAGATATTTTTAAAATAGCTCCGTTTTTTGTGCAGGCGTACACACAACCATCAGCACCAGATATCATTCGAAGCACACGTTCATCATTTACTCTGGCATCGTTTAAAACCTTAAACTCTTCATCCGCATCCACATAGCAAATACCGTCTGTGGTACCTATGTACATATATCCATCACTACCTTCAGCGAAGCTTCGAATTGAAGATGACAGTAATCCATCGGTATAGGAATAATGCTTAATTTCTTTTCCATCTCCCATTACTACACCATCACCATTAGTACCTACCCAGATGCGATTTTTGCTGTCTTCATACAAAACTCGACCACTTGTAAAGCCGTCTTCGCTTTCCATCATCTCGAATTCCGAACCATCATAGCGGTATACACCACCATAGGTTCCAACCCACATATAACCACTGTGGTCACTCATCAAATAATTAACATCCAGCGAGTCAAAACCATTAGAAGAATCATATTTTATGCATGAATATCCTATTCCATCAATCTGACCTGTAGCAGCATAGCCACCACCAACATATTTACTTTCCTCTGCTGCATGCACTATAAAAAGCCCACCAAGGAAACTCCAAAGTAGGCTTATAAATATAATTGATATTATTGTATGAAAATATTTTTTACTCACCCCAGAATTACCTCTCCAAAAAGAAATGCGAAGGTTCCTGTTTCTCCTAAGAAAAACAGGAACCTATCCTCCCATCAAAGTAACTCTAGCACAAAGATGTTAAAAAATATTGTTATTTATTTGAAGCAAAAAGACTTGTACCGTCTGAATCAATGACTATGATGCTTCCCTCATGTATGTTTCCACCAAGGATGATTTTCGCAGCCATTGTTTCCACATTTTTCTGGATATATCTTCTAAGAGGACGTGCACCATATACAGGATCATAGCCCTGATCAATGACAAACTGCTTTGCTTCTGGTGTAAGCTCTACAGAAAGCTGCCTATCTGCAAGTCGTCCATTAAGCTCTTGCAAAATAAGATCAACAATGCCACCAATATTTGATTTTGTAAGAGGCTTGAACATGATGATTTCATCCAGTCTGTTCAAGAACTCCGGTCTGAATGAATTTCTAAGTTCATTCATTACAAGATCATTAGTAGCCGCTGTGATTTCACCAGTTGCCTCGTCGATACCCTCAAGAAGATACTGGGAACCAAGGTTACTTGTCATGATGATGATAGTATTTTTGAAATCCACTGTACGTCCTTGTGAATCAGTAATACGACCATCATCAAGAACCTGCAAAAGTACATTGAATACATCCGGATGAGCCTTTTCAACCTCATCGAAAAGCACTACTGAATATGGCTTGCGACGAACAGCCTCTGTCAACTGACCACCTTCATCATATCCCACATATCCTGGAGGTGCTCCAATAAGTCTGCTGACGCTGAATTTTTCCATGTACTCAGACATATCAAGTCTGACCATAGCATTTTCATCATCGAAAAGTGCCTGTGCCAATGTCTTTGCCAATTCTGTCTTTCCTACACCAGTGGGTCCAAGGAATAGGAATGAACCTATTGGCTTGCTAGGATCTTTGATTCCAGCCTTTGAACGAATGATGGCTTCGGACACAAGCTTGACGGCATCATCCTGTCCCATAACCCTCTTGTGTAACTCCTCATCAAGATGAAGAGTCTTGCTTCGTTCAGTTTCATTAAGCTTTGCAACTGGAATGCCTGTCCATCTGGAAATAATTCTGGCTATTTCGTCTTCTGAAACATTTTCATGAACCAAATTAGCATCGCGTGCCTTTAGTCTTTCCTCTGCCTCTGCAAGCTTTGCCTCAAGCTCTGGCAACTTGCCATACTGAAGCTTTGCTGCTTCTTCCAAATCATATTTTTGCTGTGCAATCTTTATCTGACCTTGAACCTCGTCCAGTTCCTCCTTTACCTTTGCAACATCCTCCACCAGCTTCTTTTCATTATCCCAAGCAGCTTTTTTTGTGTTGTAATCATCTCTTAATTCTGATAGCTCCTTTTGAAGGTCAGCAAGTCTGTCCTGTGAAAGCTTGTCTGTTTCCTTCTTCAGGGCTGCCTCTTCAATTTCTAGCTGCATAACTCTTCGATTCATTTCATCAAGCTCCGCTGGCATAGAATCAAGCTCTGTTTTGATAAGAGCACAAGCCTCATCCACAAGATCGATTGCTTTATCAGGAAGGAATCGATCTGAAATATATCTATTTGAAAGAGTAGCTGCACTTACAAGAGCACCATCCGTAATCTTTACACCGTGGAACACTTCGTATCGTTCCTTTAGGCCACGGAGAATAGAGATTGTGTCTTCAACAGTTGGCTCATCCACCATTACTGGCTGGAAACGACGCTCCAAAGCAGCATCCTTTTCGATGTATTCTCTGTATTCATCCAATGTGGTAGCACCGATACAATGAAGCTCACCACGTGCAAGCATTGGCTTTAGCATATTGCCTGCATCTAGTCCTCCATTGCCATTTTTACCAGCTCCTATAATTGTATGAAGCTCATCAATGAACAGTATAATTTCACCGTCAGAATTCTTTATTTCATCAAGGACGGCCTTTAATCTTTCCTCGAATTCACCTTGATATTTGGCGCCTGCAATCATTGAGCCAATTTCAAGTGAAAATACCTTTTTATTTTTAAGTGCATCAGGCACATCTCCTCTGACAATACGCTGTGCCAAGCCTTCTACAACTGCAGTTTTACCAACACCAGGTTCACCTATAAGCACTGGATTGTTCTTTGTCTTTCTACTAAGAATACGAATTACATTTCTGATTTCCTCATCGCGTCCAATTACAGGATCAAGCTTGTTTTCTCTAGCTCGCTCAACCAAATCGTATCCATATTTTTCCAATGTATCATATGTAGCTTCTGGATTATCCGTATTTACGGTTTGATTTCCTCTGACCGTAGCAAGCACTGCCAGGAAGGAATCTCTATTAATACCAAACTGCTTGAAAATGTTCTTAATAGGAGTGCTTGGTTTCTTTATCATTGCAAGCATCAAGTGCTCAACAGACACATAGCTGTCTCGCATAGCCTTAGCTTCATCCTCAGCATATGTAAGTACATAATTCAAATGCTGACCAACCCTAAGCTCTCCTCCCTGCACCTTCACTCTGGCACTAAGAGCAGCATCTATCGCATTTATGAATTGATTAGTGTCGATGTTCATCTTGCTAATCAATGATGGAATCAAGCCATTCTCCTGACGCATTAAAGCCATAAGCAAATGCTCCTGCTCCAGCTCCTGGTTACCATATTCCATTGCTATTTTTTCACAGCCATTTATGGCTTCTATTGATTTCTGTGTAAACTTCTGAATATTCATAAAAACTCCTTTCTCCCTCGCCCATTTCATTGAAATAGGCTATCACATCATGTGATGTATAAGGCTTTTCACTTAACTTAATTATGTTATAAAACAAAAATTAGCACTCGTCAACCGAGAGTGCTAATAATTTATAATTATTTTATATTTTTGCTAACTGTAGTCACTAACCCCACCTATTTGGTGAAGATATTTCTTTTGGTTTCACCATTTTGGTGGGGTTCTTCTTTTCATCCACACCATTTTGGTAAAGAGTTAATTCTGATTTGGACTTTTTGTGGGTAAGGCTGGCTTGGCGCCGGCTGATCACTACCCCTTTTTTCTGTTTTCTGCTTCCTGTGGGGTAACTGTTCGCTTGCTCACTACCTCCTTTTTCCTGTTTTCTGCTTCCTGTGGGGTAACTGTGCGCTAGTCACTACCCCCTTTTTTCTGTTCACTGCTTCCTGTGGGGTAGTTGTTCGCTAGTCACTACCACCTTTTTCCTGTTTACTGCTTTCTGCGGGGTAGCTGTTCGCTTGTCACTACCCCTTTTTTTCTGTTTTCCGCTTCCTGTGGGGTAGTTGTTTGCTAGCCGCTACCCCCTTTTTCCTGTTTCCTGCTTCCTGTGGGGTAGCTGTTCGCTAGTCGCTACCCCCTTTTTCCTGTTTCCCGCTTCCTGTGGGGTAGTTCCTTGCTTGTTCACTACCCCCTTTTTCCCTGTTTTCCGCTTCCTGTGGGGTAGTTGTTCGCTAGTCACTACCACCTTTTTCCTGTTTCCTGCTTCCTGTGGGGTAGCTGTTCGCTTACTCACTACCCCCTTTTTTCTGTTTTCTGCTTCCTGTGGGGTAGTTGAAAGAATGAGCACTACAAAATGGGATTTATTATTTTATAAATAACCTATACCCTTTTGGGTAATACACGCCTTCTATTTTTTCTCCTTCATCTACCGATACAATTAAACCTTGACTGCTTATACATACATCAGCAATATCAGCCTTTTTGTAGCCACTGTTCTCCAAAAGTTTAGATATATTAGTATCATTCTTTGAATATATGTATGACATTAATTGAATCCAACTATTATTATATAACCCATACACGTAGAACTCATTAACTGAAAATGTAGATGTACCTCGGGTATAATAGGCAACAAGTATTTCGTCACTACCATCTTCATTTATATCTGAAATCTGAATGTATTCTACTTCCAGACCTGAATTTTCAATTTCATTTTTTACAGAGAATATTTCTTTGTTTTCTAATGAAAAGGAATATTCCACATAGCCATCTTTACTATCATTGCGAATTATATATAACCGTTCTGCTAAGTTAGATTCATTATATCCCTCTACAAAAGATTCTATATCAACATCTTTATCATTTTTATAATTAAAAAATGCAGAAAATTTATCATCTGTTGCTAGAATATCATCACTTTCCTCTTTTTTTATTAGAACAGGTTTGTATACATACTTTGTTTCTACAGATTCATGACTATCTTTCTTAACACAAGAATCGTTCATGTCCTGCACTTCAATCCTTGCTTCTTCCGGCTTCTCATTAATAGTATTTTTATTCTCAAATGAAAATGAACATCCACCAAATAGCATGCACATTATCAGGACTAAGTGTATCTTTTTTTTCATTTTATTATTCCTTTACTATCCCCGTATTAGAACCATTAATCATCCTTTCTAGGCACTACCACCTTTTTCTGTTTCTTACAGAGAAATGCCTTTTTTGATATTAATCGTATTTACATATTCCATCACTTAATCCAATCTACTGGATCATTATAATTTTCTTCCAGCCAATCTTTAAGACTTTGATTAATCACTTGACCATTTACCTCAAGTCTATCACTGTGTGAACCTTCTTCATTATCTTCTCCGTGTACTTCACCAAAACGATTTACCTTTAAACCAGCACTATCTATTGCTAATGTACAAAAATACAAATCACCAGCGCCACCTGCACCATAATACTTACCGTCTTTCTGAAGGTCCTCAAACTGTCTTGCACCGAGATTGGTGCCATATATTTTTCCTGTGTCTCTTGTCAAGATTAGATAATTTCCACCACCTTCATATAAACAAATAATCAACTCTTTACCATTTTGATTATCTAAATCTACCAAGGTTACACCTTGAATATCAGGTTTTCTCTCAGATACAATTGATGATAAATATTCGTTAAAAGTAACTTCCTTATTACACCAATCAAAACAATAAAACTTTTCATCGTTTTTTAGTACAGAAAGATACTCCTGAAAAACTACTTGATCTTCATAATCCATTAGTTCTCTATAATGCTCCCAATTAATTTCAGTATATTCTTCTGAAACCTCAAGTTCAGAATCATTTTGGTCTTTAATGTCATACTCCACATCACCAATATTTAAATCTGCCTCTTCTATATCATTTTTTTTAATTCCACAGCTAATTAAATTTGCTGCAATAGCTCCAATTAAAATAGTTCTTTTCAAGCTATTCATAATCTTTAAAATATTCATACCACTCCTCCGCACTAGCCCCTCTCTCATCAATCGCATCAATTGTATCCATCGACCTTTCATATGACGCATGGAAAATAAGTGCTAGACATGACGGTGCAGCATTAGAATTCTGGAATTCCTTAAATGACATCTGTACCTTATCAGGCATATGTTCCTCATAGTCTGATCCTGTAAAATCAAAATATCTTTTAAATTCATCAGTATAATACCAATTCTTCGATTGCATTAAATAATCCAATTGACAATTCATAGCCTTTTTTGGATTATCTCTTACTAACTCATTTAGTCCATTTGGAACCGTATACCCTTGTTTTTCCATGTACCTAAAAAATTCTTTTCTATCATCGGATGTATACTGTACTATACCATATCCACCAATCAGAGAATTAACACCATGTTGCCAAACCCCAGGATTTACTTTTGATTCCTCATATATATTTCCTAAAAGACCACATATTGCCTCTTTTGACCATCCCTTATCTCTTAAATACCAATAAATATATTCGGCATTCGCATTAATCTTTTCTTTTTTCATCATTTCTTGACCTACTAGTACCTCACCATATACAGATGCATGAAATAGCCTTAATTTTCCATGTATTCGTTCTAAAATTTTATCTGCATCAGATGAACTATACAGACTAGCGCCATAAAGTGCCAAAAGCAAACTTGAATAATTTTCTTTCAGATAAGTCATTTCATCTTCTTCAAAGCCATACTTTGTTTCAATATAATCATATATTTTTTCATATTGTTTACTGATATTTATAGGAGTCATTTTATTATGTTTAGTTCCACAAGTAATAATACTATTCGCTGCAATTCTATCTGCATATATTATTGAATCACAAATCTTGTTTAATGCCTCTGGCAAAACTATCCCTGCGTGATAGCTATGTAATTTTGACAGATTAATCATCCTTTCTAGGTATGTATAAAGCTTTCTACCACTTTCTGTTCCAGTTGTTTTACCCATATAATCCAATATGGATTCATCGAGTACACATGCCTGTCCAGCTTCTGACATATCGCCAGTAATTACTTTATATATTGTTTCATCTATGGCAACTATTTTTTCTTCCATTTTTTATTTCCTTAATTATTAAACGTTTTTTATTTTATAAATACTCAAGATATACCGTTTCAACGTTCACAACCGTACTGTTTCTGAATTGCACGAGAAGAACCTCATACCCTTCCATATCATCATAACGAATTGTATATTTTAAATAATAATTTTCGTCATTCCATTCACTATCTGAATCATACTTACCACTATCTTGACCAAGCAATTCTTCAACTTCAATATCACTCTTTCCTATCAAATATGAATTGTTGACCAAATCATCCACCATTCTATAGCGCTCAGTTTTTTCCATTTTTTTCCACTCATCACTATTAAATGAAATCTGTGATTCTATTTTTTTACAAGCTGTTCCAACTACACAAACATTTATCATATTCAAAATGATAAATATCTTTTTTATTTTATTGGGGAAACTCATAATTCACTCCTTGATAAATCGACATAATCCACTGTATAAAAGTACTCTTAGCTTTTGAGATATCTGTTTTATTACCTTCCTGTATATAAGTACTTCCAAGTGTTTTTTTCTCGATAACCTCACGTGTATTGATTATACCTATTTCAACGTCACCATTACCCATGTTCTCAAAAAATTCAATAGCACGTTGCTTACTATCTTTTCCAATATCCTCATAATATGAAACCCATGCCCCTAATCCTATATTTTCATTTTTAATCATACGCTGATATATATTAATTGCATCAACATCTGATTTAAAATCTTCCTCAGAATATCGGCCTGAATCAATATCACCTTTAAAACTAATTTCATATTGAGTCATAGTATGCGAAAACTGTAGTTCTGGTGAAGAATTAAATATATCTATAGCCCATCTAGATAAATCTATTTTTTTATTTTCATACATGTTATCGCCATGACTAAATGCAGCTATCTGAACAATAGTATGAGCAAAATCATTCTCGTTTTCATTCATTCTAGCCTTAAATTTAGAATGTGTTTCGTTATAAAAAGAAGAAGCATCGATATTTATCCCTGCATCCCTTAAATCACTGTACCGATAATCTGCATGCTGCAAATTTATCAATACACGTAAATCCAAAATTCCCTGTTCGGTCAATCCTGCAAATTTTAAATTTTGTATTGCCCCTTCTACGGTTTGCTGCCCAGTTGTTAATCTCCATCTTTTAGCATCATAGCTTATACAAAGAGCTGCTAGAATACCGTATGAATATGCAATACGTGTATAAGGATCAAATGATATTACAAGGCTAAACTTGTTTATTGCATTCAATGCTTTTTCTATCAATTGAGCCTCCTGATATGTATAACCAAACACAGTCATAAGCGTTTGTATTGTTTGATCATCATTTTTTTGTGATTATTATCGTTGTTCTTCTGATGAGTACTTTTTGAAGTCGCTTTAGAATTAGTTTTTCCTATATTATCAAGAATATTTACATTTTGCACAGAATTTACCAAAGAAAAATTGCTTAGCATCAATCCTGTGTTAACCATCTTAAACTGCAAATCATCAATATCCTCTTCTAGCAAAAGACTATCTATATACTCTACCTCATCTTTTTCAAACTCAACCAATTTTCGTCTAACTTTACTAATGAAACCTGTATTCTTGTCATAGCCACCACAAATATCAGCAAGTGAATCTCTTGCTGCAGTAGTACAGGGGTGTTTAAATGTCCACATATGTCCATATCTATTTTGTAAATCAGTAGCTATATCATCAAACTCCGTGCAATAATCATCTAATTTACCAAAAAATTCACACAAATCCTCTTGAACCATGTCCAAAGTATCGGTATCAATTCTAGCATTTGGGTGAGCATCAACTTTCTCTGCAAAAGACTCTAGTGAATGTTCATGCATTTTTAGGAACTTTTGTTTTATGATACCCATCGACTCTAGAAATCCCATTTCCACAGTATTAATGTAGTCTTTAGCTGCGGTAGCGTCATCGCCTTTATGGGTATCATTAGTCCTATATCTATTATAAACCGAAACCAATTCCTCTTTATTGACTTTATAATTTGAAAACAAATATTTCAAATCTGAAATAGCTGTTTTTGTATCTTCAACACTAAAATAAATATTGCTGAGCTGCATATCTCTATTCATCCAATATAGCATCTAACTCACTTTTCAAACTACTAATTCTGTATCTACATTCAGTTATCAAAGTCTCATACTTCGATATAGTTTGACGTATATCATATATCAAATCTTCAACTTCTGAAGACAAAGAGGCCAATACTTTACAATGATAATCCTTTTGTTCTGTAGCTGCATCAGCATCATCTCCCAGCCAATAATCGTTATCTGATATACTGTATGCTTTTATTTTCAGGTAAATATCATCCTCAAAAAATATCAGTTTTGTTTGTATTTTTGTTTCAGCTTGCCTCAAATAATTGATATGCTCCTGGTATTCTCGTATTTTTCCTTCCAATGAAGATATTTCACTCCTAATATTACTTTCTCTATCCAATGTCTAATTTCCTTCCAAATATTTTTATACTAAAAAACAAAAAACTCTTTGCATTCTATCATCCATCCTAAGTGGGGGCAATATTTTTCAGAGTAATGCCACACTATTTTTACTGCAACCCGTTTTCTGGTAACCAACCTCTATACTTTCCCCCCTCACAATCAAAAGTTTATATGTATTTTCTACTGGTATTTTCCGTGATAATAGTATCATCAAATATAGTGACTGAAAGGAGCTTTACTATGATTTATTATGTTGATGCCAAGGCTTTCCGTGACGGAGACGGTTCAAAGGAAAGACCTTTTAAGCATATTGGGGATGCTGCTGCAATCGCAGTTGCTGGCGATGAAGTTTTGGTTGCAAATGGAATTTATAGAGAGAAGGTAACTCCTAAAAATGCAGGTACTGAGGATGCACCAATTGTTTATCGTGCACAGGAGAAACTTGGCGCAGTGATTACTGGCGCAGAGCCTATATCAGGTTGGGAGAAGCAAGAAGGAAATCTCTGGACTGTTAGGGTAAACAATGGGCTTTTTGCAGACTACAATCCATACACTACAAGGGTTTATGGAGACTGGTATTTTTCTCCTGCCATCCGACATACAGGAGCAGTCTTTTTAAATGACAAGATGATGTATGAGTGTGACTCTATTGAAGATTGTAAAAAGGGGGAACCAAATCCTTTTGCATGGGATCTTGAAGAAGCCTCATATCTTTGGTTCACAGAACAGGATATTGCCAAGAATGAGACGATTCTTTATGCAAACTTTCAAGGGCTTGATCCTAATAAAGAAAAGGTGGAAATACTTGTCCGCAGAAACTGTTTTATGCCAGATGAAAATGGAATAAATTATATTACAGTTAGCGGCTTCAATATCAACAAAGCAGCTACTACATGGGCGCCACCAGCCGCATATCAGGATGGAATGATTGGACCACATTGGAGCAAAGGATGGATAATTGAAGACTGTGAAATTTACGGTAGCCGTTGCTGCGGCATATCTCTGGGTAAATATCTAGACCCTGAAAATGATATGTATTTTACCGTCAGAAAAGTAAAAAGCCCTACTCAGATGGAGCGCGATGCTGTATGCCGCGGTCAATATCATGGTTGGCTCAAAGAAAACATTGGCCACCATATTATCAGACGTTGCCACATTCATCATTGTGAGCAGACAGGAATTGTAGGGCGCATGGGCGGAGTCTTCTCTACTATTGAGGATTGCCACATTCATCACATCTGCAATTCACAACAGCTTGGTGGAGCCGAGACTGCTGGTATCAAACTACACGCTGGTATTGATGTAACAATCAGACGAAATCATATTCACCACAATATTATGGGTGTATGGCTTGATTGGGAAGCACAGGGTGCCAGAATCACAGGTAATCTTATGCATGACAACTGCCGACCAGAGGGACGTAAGCAGGCGGACGGAGCCATGTTCAACACTGATGTATTTATCGAGGTTGGTCATGGTCCTACACTAATCGACAACAATCTCCTGCTTTCTCCTGTAGCAATCACCATTCCTAGTGAAGGTATTGCCTGTGTACACAACCTGATACTTGGAAGCTTCAGTCTCATCAATTCTGGTGTTGACAGTGTGATTAACAACCAGCGAGAGCCACGTTACACACCTTACCATATCAGACACAGAACAGAGGTTGCCGGATTTATGACAATCCTCCATGGCGATGATAGAATCTACAACAATATTTTTGTTCAGCATCATCCTATAACTGATAGCTCAAAAACTGCTGCAGATGCAGACTATCAGGCAGTAGGTACTGCACCATTTGACATCTTCCCAACTTACGAGGAATGGTACAAACCATTTTCTAGTGATGCAGATCCTGATATGGGTGACCTTGCAGAAGCTCATTTCGGTCACCTTCCAGTATGGGTAGATGGAAATGTTTATTTAAACGGGGCGAATATATATAAGAATGAAGTTCACAAACTAGAAAATAAGAAGTTTAATCCTGAAATCCTTCTTACAGAAAAGGATGGTAGCTACTACCTCGACAGTAAGCTTGCTAAAGCTTTATCCGATTTCACTGGCAGCATGATTTCAACTGATTCTCTAGGTCTTGCCTTTGAACCTGAGCAAGCCTTTGAAAATCCTGATGGTACACCTATCATCTTTAACAAAGATTACTTTGGAAATCATAGAGCTGTAAAGCCAGTTCCTGGACCTTTTGCAAATTATGAATCAAACATGCTGATTTGGAAATAGCCAAAATTATCTACACATCTTTCAAGCACAGCTTGTTATTTACTTTATAGGAATTACAGTATGATTTCCAAATAAAGAAAAATAATGCCTCTCCTACTTTACATATAGGAGAGGCATTTGCATTATTATGACTTCTTGCTGACCAAACAATGAAATTGTCAGCAAGAATCCTGCTTTGCAGGGCTTTTCCTTAAGTTGCCCGCAAGAAGTCGTCATAAATTTATCTGTTATCCACTTTCTCTGGATACATATCATGATTTGCCATTCTATTGAAGGCCACATCCTCCCACTTTGTTCCAGGCTTTCCATAGTTGCAATATGGGTCGATGGAAATACCACCTCTTGGAGTAAATTTCCCCCAAACTTCGATGTACTTTGGATCCATCAACTTTATTAAATCCTTCATGATAATATTTACGCAATCCTCATGAAAATCCCCATGATTTCTAAAGCTGAAAAGATATAGTTTTAATGATTTGCTTTCTACCATCTTTTCACCTGGTACGTAGGAAATAATGATATTTGCAAAATCCGGCTGGCCAGTAATCGGGCAAAGTGATGTAAACTCAGGACAATTAAACTTTACAAAATAATCATTTTCAGGATGCTTGTTTAAAAATGTTTGTAGCATCTCTGGCGCATAATTGTCTGGGTATTGGTTGTTTTTATTTCCAAGTAACGTAAGTGTTCCTTCATCTTTTCTATCTGACATTTCTTTTTACCTCCATATTACATTTCGTATATACGAACAGCTTTTTCAAAATAATTATTCTTCATATTCAATCGGATCTTCTGTTCCGTTCAATTCAAAGGCTTTTTTTCTATCGATACATGTTCCGCATTTTCCGCATGCCTTATCATGGCCCTCATAACAGCTCCAGGTAAGTTCATATGGTACTCCAATTTCAAGGCCTTTTTTTACAACCTGAGACTTTGTAAGATTTATAAAAGGAGCTTCTATCTGAAGCTGTTTTCCACTTCCTTCATAGATTGCAGTGTTCATTGCGTTGTTGAAGGCATCTGAACAATCTGGATAGGCACTTCCAGCAGCATCATCGCTATGTGCTCCATAGTAGATTTTCGAACAGCCCTTAGAAAGTGCAATAGCACTTGCGCTTGATAGAAATAAACCATTTCTAAATGGCACATAAGTGCTAACCGGCTTTCCATCTGTTTTCTCAAGCTGCTTTGCATATGATTCTTCAGGAATTTCTCCTTCAGAATGCTTTAGCAGGGAACAATCGCTAAACTGAAACATTGTAGACAAGTCTAAAGTAATATGTTCAACTTTGTAAAAATCACAAACAGCATCTGCCGCCTTTATTTCTTTGTCATGTCTCTGCCCATAAAAAATAGAAAGACCTATTACATTGTCATTTCCATATTCCTTTACTGCCATTCCAAGGCATGTGGTGCTATCAACGCCACCACTAATCAAAACCAAAGCTTTCATTTATACTATCCTCGCTAATAAATCTCTATCTGTTTTAAATCTTCCTCTAAGGGTTTGTGTATAGGTTCTAGCCCCAGCATTTTTTATTCCTCGCGCTGTCATACAAGAATGACTTGCTTCAATAAACACTGCCACATCCTCAGACTTTGTAACAAGCTGAATAATTTCAGCAATATCATTACCAATTCTTTCCTGAAGCTGCAGCCTTTTTGCCACCATATCCGCAATACGTGCTATCTTACTTAGACCGATTACCTTACCATTTGGAATATATGCTACACTGACTTTCATGTCATACATTAAAGCCAAATGATGCTCACAGTAACTGAACACCTCTATGTCCTTTACAAACACCATATCCTGACAACTATCATCATAATAGCTTTCATCAAAGGTTTTATTGAACATGTCAGCAATCTGCTGGTTGCTGTAGTTCATACCTTCAAAAACCTCTTCATACATATTTGCCACTCTATCAGGTGTCTCTATTAATCCAGCCCTATCAGGATCATCTCCTAAAGCTATAATTATATTTCTGATGCTTTCTTTTATTAATTCTTTATTTATTGCCATATCTATCGTCCTCTATACGCCGCGCTTATCCGGATCCCAGATAAACTTGTGAAGTTGCAGCTGTAGCCTAATATCGTTACGTTTATGTTCTATCAAATAATCAACCATGTCTGAAGGTTCAATTCTTCCAAAAACTGGGCTAATCAAAACTGTACATTTCATCGCCAGTCCATACGTGTCAACCAGTTCACACACCTTGTCCAATTCACTTACATCCGAACAAACAAATTTGACTGTATCCTTTTGCTGTAAAAATGCAAAATTAGAAAGATCCATTTTATCTTCCATCCCCGACCCAGGAAGCTTGTAATCAAGTGTAAATGCTGGAGCATTTGGAATAGCTGCAAATGGAACAATAGAAACACTTCCGTTAGTCTCGATTTCCACCTGAAGCTTTGGTTCCCTGGCAAAAGTTCTCAACAATTCCTTTATATTTCTAGCCTTCAATGGTTCGCCACCTGTGAGAGTTACACGATTTATTCCGGTGGCTTTCACATATTCAAGAATTTGTTCTTCAGTCATTTCCTCAGCTTTCGCCTCATAACTACAAGCCCATCTTGTATCACAGTAGGAACAGGCCAGGTTGCATCCTCGCAATCGAATAAACACAGCAAGTTCACCTGCATGCTGACCTTCTCCATTGATGCTTACGAATTTTTCAACCACATAATAAACAGCCATTATAAATCCTCCGAATAGCTTGCACAGTTATTTGGAGTCTCATAAACTGTCACTTCAGCTACTGAAAAACCATACTCTCTAAATTTTTTATAATAGTATTTTGCAAAATTCTCGGCAGTTGGTCTGAATGGAACCTCATGAATCTCAAAGTTTTCATCTAAAAGAGCAGCCACTGTAGTCTCCTTCAATGAATCTTTTTCATATATAAAGCTATGATCAAAAATATCTGTTTCAATCTTCAGTGCTCTTTTTACATCATTAAAATCTACTACCATGCCTCTTTGTTGGCCTTCTTCTTGAAGTTCATCTGCCTTAATCTTTAATATCACCTTCCAGCGATGACCATGAAGGTTTGAACATTTTCCTTTATAGCCTGATAAAAAGTGTGCGCCATCAAAAGACGCTTCTGCAGTTAAATAATACATTGAATATCTCCTTGACTCAGGGCTAAGAAAACACAGACCCTTATCTGCATAAATAGAATCATAAAAAAGGAGGCCTAAATACCATAGACCTCCAAATAATTAATTCAGTAATCATAGTCCTGGTTTTGTTTATGGACAGGATGGTACAAACGAACTGTCCCTCACCAATCGGTGAATTTGTAATTGCCTGATTATAATACTCCCTACTACCACAAAAAGCAACCTCTTGTTTTTATCCTGATGGCCCATTTTATGTAAAGGCTTGTGGTTCCTGCCCTGTCAGCTTTTTAAACTCAAAGCCCAGCATAGTAATATCGTCAAACTGGTCTTCATTGCCTTTGAAGCCAATGGTGTCGGCTTCTACAGCACGTAGCACCTCTTCTATGGTGTGTCCCGATTCTTCATTCAGCTTTTCCACGAGACGTTCGGTGCCATATTGTTCTACATTTTCATTAATTGCTTCTGGAATTCCATCCGTATATACGAATATGATATCACCTGGCTCCATTTTAATTTGATATGGCTTAGTCTTTAGAGTTGGCATTGCTGCCAGTGCTAATGAATGGTTGTCTTTCAGGAGTTCAAACTTTCCTGCTTTCTTTTTTATTATTGGATATTCATGTCCTGCGTTCACACAATCCATGATACCTGTCTGCAAATCTATTATACCTATCCAGACAGTAACAAACATATCCATGTCATTGCCCTCGTAGAGAGCCTCGTTTGCCTTATTAATTATTTCCTCAGGAGTACTTCCTGATTGAGCTAAACTTCTGATTGCAGTCTTGCTTCGCATCATAAATAAAGCTGCTGGAATTCCTTTTCCAGAGACATCAGCTATAACTAAAGCCATTTTATTAGTTGATACAAAGAAGAAATCGAAGAAGTCTCCTCCAACTTCCTTTGCTGGATTCATTGATGCATAAAGCTCAAACTCATCATGCTCCGGAAAAATAAAATTCTTTGGAAGTGCTGCCTCTTGAATTCCTTTAGCGACTAACAATTCCTGCTCGATTCTCTTTTCAGCAGCTTCGATATATCCCTTTAGCGATAAAACAGTCTGATTAATATCATCTGAAAGTGAGGCAAATTCTGAAGAATTTCTAACAGTAATCTGCTCATTTAAATCACCATTTGTTATCTTTCCAAGTGATGTATTTATAAGCCTAATATTGTTTACTACAATCTGATTTACAAGATATGCAATTAGCACATAAATAACTGTGAACAAAAGTATGTCACCAAGTGCCAACTCATAGGCCTGTGCGTCTCTAGACCAGAAAACTTCTGATGTAGGAAGAGCTGTTGCAACCCATCCGACATTCTCTATTTCCTCCACATAAATCAAGGAGTTAATAGTCCAAAATTTTCCGGTAAATATTTGCCCACTTTTATCTATAATGTTTGCAAATTCATCTACAGGCAAATTCATTCCCTGATTCTTACCCTTTAATATATTTCCATTCTTGCCTAAAACAACATAATGGATGGTGCTATCGGAATCTATATTAAGGTCTTGTTCCTGAAATTCATGCAATACAGACTTGGCATTTTTTATTAAAATATCCTTATTTTCCTGATATGCAGATTGAGTTTGAATTGCATAAGAAAAGACAAAGTTTCCTATAATAACCAACGAAGTGATAATGAACAGCCATTTTTGAAATTTCTGGGATACAGATATATTTTCTTCTGTCTGCCTGACAAATGGATTTCTCCATTCATTCATAAAAAGCTGTAGCATGATTGAAGATAACGCCATTCCAATACCTGTAAATATAATCATAGGTATGGCACACGTGCTTACAACTAAAAAAGCCATACGCATGTCGGATCTATGGGTGATGAACACAACATACATATGGAAAACTTCCATCACCGCACCCATAAAGAAGGCATAAAACGGAGATGGTTTCTTACCTTTAAAAACCTTTACATTCATAAGCATGGCAATATAACCTGCCAGGCATGTAGATACACTACAAGCGATTCTAGTATATGAGCCAACACCAAAATATGTTCCAGCAATATACCTTTCAATACCACCAATCAAACCTGCAATAATGCCTGAAGCCGGTGAAAAGAACAACCCAGCAGCCAGAGGTCCCACATCACGAACATTAATAACCATATTGTCATAGTTCACCCCGAAGTGAGTAGACAATACCGAACTAATTCCAAATATGATTCCAACTACAACCTTCCTAAATAAAGAGAGTTCCTTCTTATTAGTCCACATCCACACTACCGCTACAAGAATTATATAGAGGAGAGTCAGACCGGACATCTTAAATATCATGCTTATCATAGTTCACCTCTGCATCCAGGTGCTACCATCATATAACCACAACTATCTAGCATGTATTCTATAACTTTCCTATGTTAAAACTGTGTAGTTCCCCTGTCTAACTGCTACGTGTACTGCAAAGCAGGATTCTTGCTGACAATTTCATTGTATGGTCAAAAAGGAATCTTGAAAATGCCTCTGCATCCAAACTCAGGGTTAATTGGGCGATTTTGGAATGCGCCTAGAAAATTAATAAGCAGATTTTGCATATATAGGCAGCTGCCGCTAGGACGGCGGCAGCAAGGAGCACTTGAGACACGATGTCGAATGTGTCCCGGTGCCTAAATATACAAAATCTGCTTATTTAAATTTTCTTGGCAAATGGAATATGAGCCCAATTAACCCTGAGTTTGGATGTAGAGGCATTTGCATACACTACTTTATGTGTCTGTGCTAGCCATACATGCCACAGCTATAGACACCCCAACTTCTTCGTTGTATGGGATAAGGGTGGCCTGTAGCGCATGGTAAATGTCTGATTTACCTGGCCATACTGTGGTGAGAAGCTGGTTGTTTCTATCAAGTTGGTGGAACCATGAGCCGTTTTGATGGTCGATAACAAATTCATCAAGATACTTCATGAATGCCTCATAGTCCTTTGAATATTTTTCATTTCCTGTGACTCTATAAAGCACAGCTGATGAATTTATAGCCTCAGCTAATGTCCAATGCATTCTGTCGTGAACAATTGGCTTACCATCCCAGCCGGTGGTATAGCAAATACCTGGATTGCCATCAGCATTCCAGCCATCCTCCACTGCTCTGTTGTATAACTTTTCTGCCACTTCTATATAGCTATTTCTCTCCGCTTCACCAATAGCCTTCTCTGAAGTGGCCCATTGAACTATAAGTCTTGCCCATTCTATTCCATGACCTGGAGTGGCTCCGTATGGCTTAAATGGATCATCTGGTTTTTCTTTGTTGCATTCAAGGTTTGGCTTCCAGTCAGATGAAAAATGTTCTGGTATTCTATAATCATTGTCCTTTGCCCAACCAATTACCTTGTCTGTGATACGACCTGCACGGACACGATACTCTTCATCTTTAAGCACATCTGCAGCTGCTAAAAAAGCTTCTACTGTGTGCATATTTGCATTTATCCCACGATAATCATCAAGCTTTGTAAACTCTGTATTCCAAGTGTCCACAGAAAGTCCCAGCTTTTCATTCCAAAAATATTTATCGTATATACGAAGTGCTTCTTGAAGAAGCTCCTTTGCTCCAGCTATACCTGCAAGAACGCCAGAGGATGCTGCCAGAATCACAAAAGCGTGGGCATAGCACTGCTTTGTTGGAAGCACCTTGCCATCACTTGTAAGTCCTGCATACCAACCACCGTTTTCTTTATCCTGCAGCTCACCTGTCAGGCCTTTCAATGCAGCCTCTGCAAGTTCTTTGCTACCTTCATGATTTAGGAGCACACCTATAGAATACACATGTAGCATTCTGCTAGTAATCCATGTTTCCCTAGGCCTGTCTGTCCATGGTGTTCCATCATCAGAAAGATAATATGAACCACCGCCAGGTGAAGGAAACTTATGGCCGAAAGCCAAAAGTGTCTCTCGACAATCCTTCAAAAAATCAATATTTTCTTGTGTTCCAAGCTGATATTTTTTCATGTAAAAACCCCCTTAACTAGCCAATTTATTTTTATACCAGTCCTATACTTTTAAGCCCCTTATATACCCCTTCATTATCGTTTGTATCTGTAATATTTTCAAACCTTTCTTTAAGCTCTTCTGGTGCATTCCCCATTAAAAATGGCATACCAACTGTATTTAGCATGTCCTCATCATTAAAATGATCCCCAAAAGCTACAGTTTCAGCAGGGGATATCACCCACTTTTCACAGATTGTCTTAACACTTCCACCCTTTGTAACGCCACGCTCCATTATCTCCAAAAGAATGTCCGAAGATTTAACAATGGATAAGGCCGGGAATTTTTTCTTTAAATTTCTTTCTATTTCATCTGTTTCCGCTGAGTTACACATACATAGTATCTTTCCTATTTCAACACCGTTTGGTATATCATCCACAGTCCCCTGTGTGGATTCTGCTTCAACTATGTTTTCTTCTCTGATAATTCTAGGATCCTGTCTGTTATTAACGATCCAGTGATCCATAGAATAAACATTCCAGGTGCAATCAAATTTTCCAGCTTCTATGTAATCTATTATTTTTTTTGCAGTATCTTTACATATCCCCCTAGAACAAATAATCTGCCCGTTATCATCCAGTATCAGTGCACCACTGTAACAGACCATAGGGCAGATTATATTGTAACGCTTGAATATGGGATATACTCCGGATGGTCCTCTGGCTGTCACTATCACAAAGGGAATATTTCTATTCTGAAGTGATTTGATTGCATCAAGGGTCCTTTCCTGCATACGATGTTTGCTGTTTAAAAGCGTTCCATCGATATCACAAAACACAATTTTGTAATCCATATTTTCGTCCTTATATTCAATTGTTATTTAATGATTCCTATCTTTTTTCGAAAAAGGTCTAGGCTTGAATTAACTCCTGAACATCTTTGATTTCAGGCATTACCTTCAAAGCTCCCTTTACTCGAGTGATTAATGAAGCAGCACCATTTGCAAAGGTAAGCATTTCCTTAAGCTTTGCTTCATCAAAATTATCCAGTCCCGTATCCAGGATATAGTGAATCACGCAGCCACAGAATGTATCACCAGCGCCGGTTGTCTCGATTGTTTTATCAGACAAGAATGGAGCAACATCAACTATAATTTCTTTACTTTCATCTTTAGCATCAGTTCCATAGTAGAATACACGGCTTCCGTCTCTTCCCATAGAAACTGTAATAAGAGGAATCTTGTATGTCTCTCTAATCTTGTGAACAGCCTCTGTATAATCCTCAATTCCTGTAAGCCACTGAATCTCATTGTCAGAGATTTTAAGGTAATCGCAGTACTTCATTCCTTCAAGGATTTGCTCCTTAGCCTCATCAAGACTGTTCCACAAAGGCTCGCGGAGGTTTGGATCAAATGTGATGATTGCTCCAGACTCCTTTGCAACCTTCAGAGCATAAAGAGTAGCCTCTCTAACCTGTGGATGTGTCATAGAAAGAGTTCCAAAATGGAAAATCTTTGCCTTCTTAATCAAATCCACATTAACCTCATCCTTTGTCAGCATCATATCTGCACCAGGATTTCTGTAGAAGGAAAAATCTCTGTCTCCATCCTCAAATGTCTGTACAAAGGCAAGAGTAGTTCTTGCATCCTTATCTACAACAAGTCCCTCGGTATTAATGCCCACCTGTCCAACAATATCCTTAAGGCTGTTACCAAAAATATCGTCTCCAACCTTACCAATAAAGCCTACTGAATGATTGAATTTCTTAAGCATTGCCAATACATTACAAGGAGCTCCTCCAGGATTTGCCTCAAATAAAGTGTTTCCTGTTGCAGACACGCCATTATTTGTCATGTCGATTAACAGCTCTCCTAATGCAACTACATCAATTGTCTTTTCCACGTCAATATCTCCTAACTACATTTTTTTATTTTCTTCTTTTGAAAACATTATGAGGGACAGGGATGGCCCTGCCCCTTATTTTGAAAAAGAATGAAAAGAATTAGCTTATATATAATAAATTATTTTAAAAGCTCTAATCTAGAAGGATCGTTTGCAAATACTTCCTTTGCATTGTCCTTTGTTACTACTACTGGAGGAAGCTCATAGATGTTTACATCGATAACGCCGTTATCAGCTGTTACATCTGTTGAAGGCATTCCATTGCCAGCCTGAAGTGAATCGATAATCTCGATTGTCTTTGCTACAAGGTCGTTTGTTGGTTTTGCAACTGTTGAGTACTGGCGACCTGACCATACCCACTCAACTGACTCGTTCTCAGCATCAAGACCTGATACAACTGGAATTTCCTGACCAGCGTTCTCGCATGATGTGATGATTGCACGAGCGATACCATCGTTTGGTGAAAGTACACCATCAATTTCTTTATCTGAATAGTTACCAGCAAGAAGTGAATCCATTCTTGACTGTGCCTTTGCATTGTCCCAATCAACTGTAGCACACTGTGTGAAATCTGTCTGTCCAGATACAACTACAAGTGTTCCATCATCAATCTTTGGCTGAAGTACTGACATAGCACCCTTGAAGAAGTTTGGAGCATTAGGATCAGCAGGACCACCACCGAAAAGCTCGATGTTGTAAGGAGCCTCGCCCTTCTTCTCCTCAAGACCCTTTAAAAGAGCCTCAGCCTGAAGTTCACCAGTCTTTACAGAACCGAACTGAACTACACCATCAACACCTGTTGTGTTCTCAAGAAGACGATCATAACCGATAACGTATACACCAGCTTCTTTAGCCTGCTCAAGTACAGCACCAAGCTGAGAACCATCAACAGGACCAACAACGATAACCTTTGCACCGTTCTCAATCATAGACTCAATCTGCTGTTGCTGCTGAGTAACCTTCTGGTCAGCTGCCTGAACGATTGGCTTGTAGCCAGCTTCCTCAAGCTGTGCTGTAAACATTTCCTCAGCCTCTTTCCAGTTCTGTGTTCCAAGCCATGGAAGAGATACACCGATTGTTGCCCCCTCTTCGAACCCTGGGAAGTCAGCTGTTGTATCAGCATCAGCTTTCTCCTCTGTCTTAGTTGTGTCAGCAGCTGTATCTGTTGTAGATCCCTCTCTGCCGCCACCGCAGCCTGTGAATGTAGCAAGCGCCATTGTTGCTACTAAAGCCATTGACAAAAGTGTTCTTTTTTTCATTATAACATCCTCCTTCTATTTAGTTACACTTTTATGTGTAAGGTCAGTTTGCTGACCATACCCCCAATATAATTTTCTACTACTTTTATGCAGCTTTCTTTTCGTCCTTGCTTGGGAAGAGCTTTCCAATGATTGAGCTCTTTCCTGTCTTTTTGTTGTATACATCAAATGCTACAGCTGCAAGAAGAACAAAGCCTTTTATAACCTGTGTCTTATCTGCTCCAACACCCATGAGCATAAGACCATTGTTAAGAACTGCCATTACCATACCACCGACGATAGTAGCAAGGATTGTACCAACACCACCGGAAACTGCTGCACCACCGATGAATACTGATGCGATAGCATCCATTTCCCAAGATGTACCATCTGCAGGACCTGCTGCTGTTGAACGACCTACAAAAAGGATACCTGCAACTGCTGCCAAGAAAGACATGTTCATCATTGTAAGGAAATATGTCTTCTTTACATTTACACCAGATAAAGCTGCTGCTGCCTTGTTACCACCTACTGCATATACATGACGACCAAACTTGGTACGCTGTGTAATGATGTGATAGATGATTGTTAAAAGTAAAAGAATTAAACCTGGTACAGGGAAAGATGTTCCAACTCTTCCTGAACCGAAAAGATATGTGAAATATCCAATTAATACTGTCATAAGAACGATTCTTACTACTACTGCCCAAAGTGGAGATGCACCAACTGCATTATTCTTTGAACGATTGTATTTACGAATCTGTGCTACTGCGTAGCAAGCAATTCCGATAAGACCAAGTAAAAGTGTTGAGTTGTTCATTCCTGTGAATGAAGGACCCCATTCTGGTAAGTATCCTGCACCAAACCACTTTAATTCCTCTGGAGCTGGAACTGAGATTGAACGTGAAATCCAAATAACACCACCTCTGAAAATCATCATTCCACCAAGTGTTGTGATGAATCCAGGAATTCCAAGCTGTGAAAGGAAAAAGCCATGCCATGCACCAGCTGCAATACCAATTGCAAGTGCAACAAGAACTGCGCCCCACCATGGAACATTGTAGTTCTTTGCAACTAAGGCCATTACCATTCCTGCGAAACCGGCCACTGAACCAACTGACAAATCAATCTGTCCAATTACGATTACCATAAGCATTCCAAGTGCAAGTACAAGTACGTAAGCATTACCTGAAAGCAAATTCTGGAAGTTTGAAGATGTAAGCATTCTTCCACCAGAAATAACATTGAATATAAGTATTAATAAACCTAAAGCAACAACCATTGTGTATTGACGAAGGTCTCCGCCCAATACCTGTTTTACATATTTCATAAAATATATCCATCCTTTCCAATCAAAACTTCGTATTTACGAATTAGAAGTAATTGTCATTTTCTTCATCAAACCTTCCTGATTTGCTTCGCTTGCAAGAAGCTCACCAGTGATGGTTCCTTCGAAGATTGTGTAAATTCTGTCTGCCATTCCAAGGAGCTCAGGCAATTCTGATGATACAAGAATTACTGCCTTACCTTGATCTGCCAACTGATGAATCAGCTTGTAGATTTCGTATTTAGCACCAACGTCGATACCTCTTGTTGGCTCATCCAAAATCAAAACATCTGGTTCAGTAAACATCCACTTTGAAAGTACAACCTTCTGTTGATTACCACCTGATAGAGTTGTTACACCAACATCTATGCTTGCGGTTTTGATTTTCAAGGATTTTCTATATTCCTCGGCTGCAGCCTGTTCCATATCTATGCTTAACAGACCATTTTGTGTGATTCTGTCAAGATCAGCTGCAACTACTGTTTTTCTGATTGAATCTAAGAGATTAAGTCCTAAATTCTTTCTGTCCTCTGGTACATAGGCCAAACCATTTTTGATGGCAGCCTCTACGGAATTAAGCTTCACCTCTCGACCTTTAATCTTGATTGTTCCACTCTTGTAAATTCCATAATTTTTACCAAACAACGAGCGCATCAGCTCTGTTCTACCAGCACCCATCAGTCCGGCAAAACCAACGATTTCTCCTGCTCTTACATTGAAGCTTGAGTTCTTGCAGACCATTCTGCCTTCCACCTCAGGATCTTCAACACACCAGTTATTAACCTCGAAGATTACATCGCCAATCTTTGGCTGGTGTTCTGGATAACGGTTTTCAATTGAACGACCAACCATTGACTTAATGATTTGATCTTCATCAACCTTTCCAGCTTCCACATCATAGCTTTCAACTGTGTGACCATCTCGGATAACTGTTACTGCATCAGAAACCTCCGCGATTTCGTTGAGCTTATGGGAAATCATAATACATGTGATGCCTTTATCTCTAAGCCCCTTCATAAGTTCTAGAAGGTTAGCCGAGTCTGCTTCATTCAGGGCTGAGGTTGGCTCATCCAAAATCAAAAGCTTAACATTCTTTGATAAAGCCTTTGCGATTTCTACCAGCTGCTGCTGACCAACACCCAAGTGCTTGATTAATGTGTCTGGGTTAATTGTAAGTCCGACTTTTTTCAATATCTCACTGGTACGTCTTCGCTCCTCTGGCCAATCAATAAGACCATGATTTACAATTTCATTACCCATGAAAATATTTTCTGTGATTGACAGTTCCGGAATCATTGTTAATTCCTGGTGGATAATAGCAATTCCAGCATTTTCTGATTCCTTGATGTTTTTGAACTTCATTTCCTGACCCATATATATGATTTTGCCTTCATACGTACCATATGGGTAAACACCAGACAGGACCTTCATCAGCGTAGATTTTCCAGCACCATTCTCACCGCATATAGCGTGAATGGAGCCAGTTCGAACATCGAGATTTACATCATCCAAAGCTCGAACACCTGGAAATTCTTTTACAATACCTTGCATCTGAAGGATAAAAGAATTGTGTTCCATTGTAAAAAATCCTCCCTTTGTATGCCTAAAGTAAGCTCTATTTAACTAGATACTCACTCGGTTTCCTTAATACCTTGTCGGTTGCAATTGCAGCCGCCCCATATAATGTAGGATCAACAGGCAGCTCTGATATTTTTATCTGAACCTTGCTGCTAATCTCTGGAAGTACTCGCTCCTTTACTATCCTATTTATAGTAGGAAGCAACAGTTCCTTCCCCTGTGAAATGATATCACCGATTACTATGATTTCAGGATCATAAGCATTTATCAAAGTAACGCATCCATATCCTAAATATTCTGCGATTTTCTCCACCAGCTTTACAGCCTCTTTATTACCCTCTCTTGCTTCGCTAAACACTTTTTTACAAGCATCTAGTCTATTGTCAAAATCCTTCTCAGAAAAACCTGGAAGCATTTCTTCAGCTTTTTTCAACATTGCGGTTGTGGAACAATACATTTCCAAACACCCTTTGTTTCCACATTCGCAGGTTGGTCCATTTACATCAATACTGATGTGTCCAACCTCACTGGCTATTCCCAAATTGCCCAAAAGCAATCTGTCGTTATCAACTATTCCGGAGCCAATTCCTTCACCTGCAAGAAAATATGCCAATGAATTTAGTGGCCTACCATGATTGCCGAACCACCATTCAGCAAGTGCTCCAGCGTTTGCATCCTGCTCAATAAAAACAGGTTTATCAAATTCATATTTGAATTCATTAATAAAGTTGATACTCTGCCAACTAGGCATTCGAGTTACCATAGCTATTCGTCCAATCTTTCTAAGATATGGGCCTGGAACAGCAAACCCGATTGCCACCACATTCTCATATTTATTTAACAATTCATGTATCTGACGTTTCATATCAGCCACAACATCAAGAGCTACCTCCTCCAGACTGAACTCTGTTTCCTGTTGTGTGTATATCTTTCCGCTGATATCAAAAACACCTATTGAAAACAAATGTCTTGAAAACTTTACTCCGATTACCAGATTCTGTTCTGCATTTAATCGAAGACCTATTGAACGTCGGTTGCCATTACCTTTTACAAAACCAACCTCGGTTACAATGCCCATCTCTATCAAAACGGCAACAATTTTTGTGATTGATGCCTGTGTTAGACCTGTCATCTTGGCAATGTCTGCTCTAGAGCAAACATCCATCTGCTGGAGTATTCTAACAATCGCCGAGCGATTCATCTCTACAAGATCACTTGTATTGTTACCAGCAACCTCTTTTATTTTTTTCATTTACCCCACCTTTTATTTAAAACTTTTGACTTTTCATTCCCCAGAATAAGTCATTAAGTAATTTCTAGCGTTAATCACTTAACACTGTTAACACATTACCTTATGAATCCCTTTAGGTCAATATAAAAAGAACAATTAATTGATTTTTGTAAATCTTGATAAAATCTGTCTGAAAACTTTTGTCGAAACCGCATAAATACAGGCTTTTTTATTTTTTGCGTGATTTTAAAAATGACAAATAATCATTTTCAACAAGAAAAAAGCAAATTCAATCATTTTTTGATGCTCATTTTATTCAAAACAATCATCAACTCAATCAAATATCTGTTGCATATTTCCGAGGCAATTAAAAAAAACACTTGACTTTTCAACTTTTATTAGGAAAGATGCCAAAACATTATATGATATAATTCCCATGTTGTTTTTTTGTCTTCTGTGGGTGGACAGAATCTACCCACATTTTTTATGTTTTAAAATAGGAGCAAACGCTATGAAAATTGTATTAGCAGGTGCCTACGGTAATCTTGGCGCCGATATTTTCAAAGAACTACTCCATAACTCTCATCAGGTTGTTGCACTTGATATGATTCAAAGAGAACTTGACTTATCTGGCAACTACACCTTTAAACAGGTTGATGTTACAAAGCCTGACACACTAAAAGGTACCTGTGATGGAGCTGATGTAGTTATTACTACAGTTGGCCTTACAAAGGCATCAACTGAATTTACAAATTATGAAATAGACTATCAGGGAAATCTAAATCTTTTAAAAGAAGCAAAAGAGGCAGGCGTCAAACAATTTGTTTACGTTTCTGTTATAAAAGCCGATATGGCCAAAGATGTTCCCCTTGTTAACTCAAAATATCTATTTGAACAAGAGCTAATAAAGAGCGGATTAAACTATGTAATCTTACGACCTACTGGATATTTCTACGACATCATCAAAGTCTTCCGCCCAATGATAGAAAAAGGCTCTGTCACACTTCTAGGAAACGACCCAATTTATGCAAATGTTATTTCAACAGAGGATTTCGCTGACTTCATTGTAAAGCATATGCTTGATTCCAATGCTATGTACGAAATAGGTGGCAAGGAAACATACTCATATGAAGAAATCGCCAATATGTGCTTTTACGCTGCAGGAAAAGAACCTGTAATCAAACGTGCACCAATATGGTTATTTGATGTTTTAGCATTTGTAAACAAGCTAAAGAAAAATGGCAAGGAACCTATCATTCGTTTTTCAAAGCATACCCTTTCAAAGGATATGGTTGGCTCTATAAAATACGGCGATATGAGCTTTAAGCAATACATATCTGAAAGCTTCAGCAAGCAATAGAAAGGGGATCTATTATGTTTTGGAATTATTTATTAATCATTTTTATTGTTTGCGCAATCCTATGCGCCGTAGGATTTTACAGATTCGTATACTTCCTATCAATTGGATATGGCTTTGCTATCGCCGGAGGCTCAATCACAATATGTATTTTAGCTTTTTTACATGGTATGACAGGTTCCCTTACCTGGCTTTTAGCAATTCAAACAATTCTTTTTGTTGCCTACGGGGCACGATTATCAGGATTTCTTCTTTATAGAGAAATCAAAAATGCAGCCTACAGAAAAACTCTTAGAGCTGCCACTGGAAACGACAAAAAGCTTCCAATTTTTGTAAGCCTTTGCATTTGGCTTTACGTTGCTGTTTTATACACAGCACAGGTTAGTCCTCTTCTTTTTAGATTTGCCAACGGCTCAGAGGACTTCATTGTTCCTGTAATCGGTGTTGTTGTTTCTGTTTTAGGTCTTATTTTAGAGGCCACTGCGGACAAACAGAAATCCCAGCAAAAAAAATCAAATCCTGACAAGGTAGCAACAGAACAGCTTTACAGAATTGTCAGATGTCCAAACTACTTTGGTGAAATTGTATTTTGGACAGGAATTTTTATTTCTGGTCTTACCACTTATGCAGGAATCGGTCAGTGGCTTACTGCCATACTGGCATACATCGCTATTATTTATATTATGTTTAATGGGGCTAAGCGCCTTGAAAAGCGTCAGATGGAACGTTATGGAAATGACGCCGCATTTAAAGCTTACACAGACAAGACACCAATCATCATTCCATTCCTTCCTATTTACCATTTGAACAAGCAATAACAGTTCGGAGGATACATGAAGGATATATCGCTTATTATGGGATTAACAGATTTTATTCCTGTAATTTTATTCACTATCACAAGCATTATTTTGATGCATGATTTTTATTACAAAATGAGTAAGGGTGCATTCGCACTATTCTCGATGGGCACACTAGACATTGTTTGTGCCGGAGCACTAAAAGCTCTATACAAGGTTTTATATGGTGCAGGTGTCTGCGACTTTCAGGCACTTGACCAGATGTTTTTTCCGCTTCAGTCAATTGGATTTCTTGTGGCAGGTGTAGCTGCTCTTTGTATGCTATACCACAAACAGGGAAACACAATGTACTCTGCAGTACCACCAATTTTTACTGGCACATTTATATTTGTAACTGCTATGTGTATGGGCCTTGCATTTCTTTCAACAGTCCTTGGTATATTGGCAGCAAGACTTAACAAAAAGCCTCTTATTTTCTTTTTTGTTTTATCTTTTGCTTTATCTCTTTGCATGGGTTATCTTTCATCAAAGGATTTTTCACTGGCAATTATCAACTGGATCACAGAAGGTATCAACATCACCTCTCAGAGTTCACTTTTAGTAGGCGTAGTTTTACTTCACAAGGCTGGCCTCAATGATTTAGTTATTGAAAGATAGGAGGACATCATGAACTCACTTACAGAATTATTAGATATTATAAATGCCCGGTATCAGCTTACACCAATAGATACCAACGCCTACAATGGCCTAAAGGTAAATGGCATGAAATTTGATATAAAGGCTTATAAAGCTAAAGGGCTTGGTCATGTTTCCATCATGAGCGCCCGAGGCTTCTTTGGCCTTATGAAGATGGACACACTCATCATCAATCCAACAGAGGTAGATTTACCACTTTATTCCTACGACAGAATCCTTGCCATGGGAAATGATACATATATTTTGGAAGTATATGACACTATGCTTGAAGCTACAGACCTTTCATCCATGGAGGCGTTAAACAGCAAATACAACCATCTGCCTCTCCATGATTTAGGCGCTCACTGGTACGACAACATCAAGCTTCCATGCAGCATTTCCTTCAAAGGTAAAAAACAGATTTATGCTGATTTAGACAAATTCACTGTTGAAAATTTAAAAAGCTTCCTTGCATTGCCACAGCAACCTGTAGCTGACAAAGAAGCCAAAGAACAAAAATCATTATATTACGTCAATGGATTATTAGAGCATGGCGGCCCATCTACAGATGCCTTTACGAAGGCAATTGGACCTGGAGCCACTGCCACATTATTCCATCATGCACTTTTTGGTGTATAGGTTCTTGTGAGTTTTCCCTAAGTAGCCCACAAGAAATCACAGACCAATATTATCTGGAAGAAAGTTTTAAGACTTTGTCTAAAGTCAAGGTCTTAAGCGCTTTCTTCCTTTCTTTTTGGTCTGGAATTGTTTTCTTTAATTCCTCTCTTATTTCTCCAAGCTCATCATTTAAAGCTCCAAGTTCGGGTGTAATTATCTCTTTTTCCCTATCTCTAAGATGCTGGGTGAGTATAGGACTTTTTCCCCCACTGGAAAATGCTCCAACCACATCATTTTCCTTAACATATGACGGGAAAATAAAAGAACATTTATCCTGAACATCTACAACATTTACAGGGATATTTATGGCTTCGCAAAGCTGAAAAATCTGCTTATTAAGCTCTTCGTCAGAAGTTGCAGCCACAACAAGCTTCTTTCCTTGAATGTCAGATTCCAAAAAGTCTCTCTCTTTAATGGTTAAATTAGGATTTTCAAGTGAGATTTCCACAATATCTTTTGAAATCGCCTTTGCTATCACCAGGACCTTTGCATCAAAGTCTAATAAAACTTGAACCTTCCTTAAGGCTACCTCACCTCCACCTACAATCAGGCATTCCTTCTGTGTCAAATCCACAAACATTGGAAAATACGCCATACTCTCTCCTTTAAAAACAAATTTATTCCACTAATAGGTCAAACAGACCTTCATAGGATGCACTCTTAGCTTCCACCACCTGAGCAACCCCATGTTTTTTTAGAACCCCTGAGCAGCTTGGTCCTATTGAGTAAATATTCTCTGGTAACTCTACGCCCTTTGTAATTACCGACTGAGCATTGCTTGCACTGGTGAAAATTGCACCATCGCACTTTAAAATCTTTGAACATATTTCATCTGATATTTCATACTCAGCAGGATTATTCTCATAGCATACTATCTTCTTTAATGAATAGTTCTTCCCTAAAACATTTTCAAAATCTGCATAGTGAATGCTACCACACAGCCAAAAAATATTTGTATGCTCAGATAGACTATCCTTCAAAGCCTCAGCAAGTGCTAATCCAGTTTGTACCTTTGGCACTATATCAGCATTAACGCCAAAACTCTTTAATACTGCTTTTGTCTTTTCTCCCACAACAGCAAATTTAAGTCCAACAATAGCTCGTACATCTTTTTTCTGAATTTCAAACAGATTCCAGAAAAATGAACGAACACCATTTCCACTGGTAAATACCACAAGATCACCTTGCTTTACATGATTCAAAAAACCTAAATCACATTCAATTGGTCTAACTCTACCTGTAACAACCGATATTACTTCAGCACCACTTTTCCAAAGTCTATCTTCAAGTTCATTGCCATAAGTTTCAGTCACTCCTTTTTCCAAAGAATAATTGAAACTTTCAATCTGCGGCAAAAAGAATGTCTTTCCAAACAGTGGGCGCTTTTCAAAAAAGTTCAATTCATCTGCCAAGCCAACTACCTTTCCAACTACAATAATAGCTGGTGATGTAAGCTTTGCTTTAGAAACCAGATCTTCAATATTTTCAAGGGTTCCTACAACCTTTTTTTGATGATTTGTGGTCCCACTTGATACAACTGCAGCATTTGTATGACTATCTCTTCCAGCTTCAATAAGCCCCTTTGCAATCTGACCTACATGAGCCAGGCCCATTAAAAACACCAGGGTAACATCTTCGTCTGTAAGCAAACTAAAATCTATATTAGTAGGTTCATCCTTTTTGCTATGAGCTGTGATAACCTGAAAGCCTTTTGACAAACCTCTGTGTGTAATAGGAATACCTGCATCTGCAAGTGCCGCAATTGACGAGCTAACTCCAGGAACAGTTTCCACATCAATATTTCGTTCTTTTAGATAAAGTGCTTCTTCCCCGCCTCTACCAAAGACATAAGGATCTCCTCCTTTTAAACGAACCACAAGCTTGTGTTCTTTTGCTTTTTCATACAAAAGCTCATTTATCTTGTCCTGAGCCATGGTATGATTGTGATTTTCTTTTCCAACAAAAATCATTTCGCTGTTACTCTTGCATAATCCAAGCATCTTATTATTCAAAAGCCTATCATATACAACACAATCAGCCTGACTCAAGTATTCTTTTCCTTTTAAAGTGAGCAGATCCAAATCACCTGGACCTGCTCCTACTAAAACAACTTTTCCGTATTTATTCATTATTACCCTAATCCTCTAGTTGCTCCTTAATCCTAGCTACAGCTTCATCTATCAATTTCTGAGACGCATCTTTTCCCTGAACCCTTGTGGCTGCCAGTCTACTTCCATCTTCGGTACCAAACAACGCCATAAGAGTATAGCCATCTGCTGACTTATAAGCATAAGCTCCAACAGGTAAATGACAATCCCCTCCTATTGTCTTAAGAAATCCTCTCTCCAAAAATGTGATACTTGAGGTCTCTTCATCTGATAGTGCATTTACCATTTCAAGGAGAGCTTTATTGCTCTCAGCAAGCTCAATTGCAAGTGTCCCCTGGGCTGGTGCCGGAATCATTTCATCCACACTAAAATACTGGCTTATTTCATTTTCCAGATTAAGTCGCTTCAAACCGGCTGCTGCAAGAATTATTCCATCCAGTTGTGTTCCGTCAGTATTCCCCTCATGTAACTTTCTGATGCGCGTATCTATATTTCCTCTAATAGGGCAGATATTAATATCCGGTCTGAGCTTTAAGAGCTGATATGATCTACGCTTACTTCCTGTAGCAATATTTGCTCCTACTGGCAATTCCTCAAGACATTTTGCTTCCCTTAATATCAAAACATCTCTTGCATCTTCTCTTGTCCAGGCATTTGCAAAAATTAACCCTTCCTTTGGTGTATCAGGCATATCCTTCATAGAATGAATAGCAAGCTGTATTCTTCCAGAAAGAAGTGCTTCTTCTATTTCATCTACAAAAATCCCCTTGGAGCCTATAGCATCCAAGGGTCTTGTCATATCTATATCGCCTTTTGTTGTAATAATCTCTATTTCATATTCATTTTCAGGATAAGCTGCCTTAAGCTTTTCAATAACTTGATTTGTCTGTGCAAGGGCCAGTTTTGAACCACGAGTACCTATTCTTATTTTCATAAATTACTCTCACTTCTGCTTTCTAATAATAGTAATCCGAAGAAATAATCCTCAGATCCTCTTTTGTAACCTGACCATTTTCCACATGAAAGCTATTCAAAACAGCTTCCTTTGCCATTAAGGATAGAATCATATAACTAGCCTTGGAATCAAATGCCAACCTGATGTCTTCCTCTGAAGGCCTGGATGGAGATTCTGGATGAGAATGCCAATTGCCAAGTGGCTTTAAACCACTGGCACGCATATCCTTAATTGCATCCATCTGTTCCCTTGGGTCAAGAGTAAAATGGTCTGTTGCATGATCAGTATTTTCTAAATAATATACTTTTTTAATTAATCTGTCATTACCATTTTCCTCACCTGCAATAAGCCCACAGGCCTCTTCTGGAAAATGCTTTCTTGCATATTCAGAAAGCTCATCATAAAGTTTGTAATCCATTCTAATAATCATAATTAATCTCCCGGCTTTGGATTGATTATCTTTCTGCCTCAAATCTTGATGCTGTCTCCTCACAAATCTCCTGCTCATAATCAATAAGCTCTGTAATTGTAGGATGAGTTCCACATACTGGACACTTGCTTGTGTCAGTAGGAAGCTTTATCTTTCTAAACTCCTGATTTACTGCATCATAAGTAAGAAGTTTTCCTGTAAGAAGCTCTCCTACTCCAACAATATATTTAATAGCTTCCATAGCCTGAAGTGAACCAATCACTCCGCCCATAGCACCAATAACGCCTGCCTGTTTACATGTAGGAACTGCATCCTTTGGTGGTGGATTTTTAAACACACATCTATAGCAAGGACCTTCCCCTGGCACATATGTCATAAGCTGTCCCTTGAATCTAATAATTCCTGCATGAGAAAATGGCTTCTTTTCCATAACACATGCATCGTTAATAAGGAACTTAGCTGGGAAATTATCTGTACCATCTATTACAAAATCGTATTCACGAATCAGCTCTCTAATGTTGGTTGAATCCACAAACTTGTGATAGGTTTTCACCTCAACATCTGGATTCATTGCATTCATAGTTTCTTTTGCTGACTTAACCTTTGGCTTTCCAATATCTGCAGTAGAATGGATAATTTGACGCTGGAGATTTGATAAATCTACCTCGTCTGCATCAACTATACCAATTGTGCCAACACCTGCTGCTGCAAGATACATAGCTGCAGGTGCACCAAGTCCACCTGCTCCAATAATAAGTACCTTGGCATTTAATAGCTTTTTCTGTCCTTTAGCCCCTACTTCCTTCAGAATGATGTGACGGCTATAGCGTTCAATTTGCTCATCAGTCATAGCCATTACTGTCCACCTCCCATGAAGTAAAGAAACTCAACTGTATCTCCTTCTTTAAGGATTGTACTTGCCTTATTCTCTGTAAGAATAAACTCATCATTTATAGATACTGTTACATACTCTGGTGTCTCAACCTGCTCTGCATCAATAAGCTCTGGTAATGTAAGACCATCCTTGTATTCCTTTTTCTCTCCTGCTACTGTGATTGTCATTTTCTTATTCTCCTTTTCTTAAATCAATCCATCGATCCAGTCACTAAGTTCGTCATAATCCTTTGCGCCAATCTGCTTTCCCACAACTTCACCATTCTTGAATAAAATAAGTGTAGGATTTGATAGCACTTCATATTTCTTAACCAATTCCTGGTCATATCCAGTATTAACCTTAAATACCTGAAGCTTGCCTTCGTAGTCCTCTTCCAACTCACAAAGAACGGGAGCAATTTTTTTGCAGGCCACACATGAATCGGAATAAAAATCCACCACTACTGGCAACGGGCTATCAAGGACCTTATCCTTGAAGCTATCCACATATATTCTTTTTGCCATAGTTATTCCTCCACCTTTCTAACATAAAGTGTATAGGTACCATCCTCATTGTCTGTAAGTTTTAAAATCTGGTGTCCATCTTCTTTAAATGAACGAGGAACGTTCTGCACTGGCTCTCCATCATTCATTCTTACAGCAAGTACCTGACCATCATCTAATTCTTCAATGGCTACCTTTGCTGTAACAAAAGTTAAAGGACAAACCTTGTCTGTAATATCTACCTTGTCATCAAATTCTAAAATTTCTGCCATATCTAATCCTCCTCGTAATATATATTTTGTTACTAAGTTTTTACATTTATGCAACTCCATCAA
>CAMJBT010000029.1 GCA_946403965.1 uncultured Pseudobutyrivibrio sp.
TTATTAACTTCTGGCTTGCTTAAGGCTGACTGGAAGTTAGTTTTTCAATTCACTTTCTAGACGCAGTCCCAAAATTTGACTGCCCGTTTACATGAAATTTTTGCGGATATCCACTAAAAAAGGCTACCACTTTTTTGCAGTAACCTTTGTAAAATCAAGGTATATAGGATTTTTTGCATTTACCTCTGGAAGTGACAAAGAAAAAATAATAAGACGCTATTTTTGCCAAAAATAAGACGTATTTGCCAAAGGACAGGTTTTCCATTGACCTGTTCTTTTTTTGATGCTACAGTTTTGAATGTTTTACAAACCCAAGAACGGCTGAAGCTCGAGAGTCGTTGGCTGCTCTTTGTGGTGGTGATGAATTAGAAGCCGGCTTTATATACGAGGTTAAGCAGAAGTTAATTCGTTTTGATGTAATAATACAAAGTATATTTTTGATGTCACTGATGGAAAATTATATTATGATGAGCCTCCATATGAAGAGGCTCCATCCTACATTCAAAAAGTTTTAGAAGACTATGATATACAGCAAGCTATTAATAAGGGGTTAAAATACTTAGGGGAAGAACCATATTTCTAAAGGAGAATTATAGCAATGATAAAAATGAATAAGCTTATGGAACAAGAACTTTTAAAATTAAAAAACATGGATAATTATTTTGATGTGAATGGGAAATTATCTGTTTTTAATCCTGAAATATATGAAGTAAATGGATGTGTAATTATTAAAACTAGTGATTATAGGAAAAAAGTTACTAGTGAACAAGTTGAATTGAGTTCAAAATACAAAAATTTTAGAACAGATTTAGAGCATGGACGTAGTGAAATAAGAATAGTAGATTTTTTCGATGGTTTGTCTTATGAGCAGAGTTTAATGGTTGCGTTAGATATCATTGAGATTTGGAGTAATAAATTACATGCACTATTTCCTAAAGAAATATTTCATGTTGTAATGCATACGGATGATACAGATATAACTTTGTATTGTCATAAAGAACATGAGGATGAGAGACCATGGTTAAATGAGGATGATTTAGACATTTATCAATCTAGTGCTATATTGGTTAGGATTGTGGAACCTGGTGTCACACTGAAAAAGGTGTGACAAGTGGTCAGCAGGGTTTCTAGCTGTACAGTTATCTAAGAAACCTATCTGAGCTTTTTAACAGCTACTTTATTCTATAGAAAAATATCTACTTACGGCATATTTTTCTATAGAATAATATCAGAGGAGGTGTCATCATGTTAGAGAGAAAGATATAGATATTCTATCTGAGTAATTTCACTAAAAAATTTCATTAAATTTTATAACTTTTTTCAACGTATTTACGAATTCCGCAAACCCTGTATTTTCAAGGGTTTGCGGTTTTTTGTGTCATAAGTATTTAAGTGGGAATTATTAGACAATTTAAATTTTTTTCTAAAAAGGGGTAAAGTTTTTGGGGTGAGATTCGATAAATAAGGTGTAAGGAACAATTCAAACAAAAAAGTTTCACCTTACAAATCGAATTCGAATCTTAAATCAAATTTAATAACCAGGCCAGACACGGATGTTGGGCTATCAACAAAAACGGATTTAAATGCTAAATGGATTTAGCAGAATCTCATGGAGGAATTATTATGGTAGTACAACATAACATGCAGGCAGCTAATGCTTCAAGAACATTGAACATTACAACTGATTCTCAGTCTAAGAGTACAGAAAAGCTTTCATCAGGTTATAAAATTAACAGAGCAGCAGATGATGCAGCTGGACTTTCAATTTCTGAGAAGATGAGAAAGCAGATTCGTGGTTTGACCCAGGCTTCTACAAACGCATCTGATGGTGTATCTTCAGTACAGACAGCTGAAGGTGCCCTCACTGAAGTTCACGATATGCTCCAGAGAATGAATGAGTTGGCAGTACAGGCAGCTAACGGAACAAACTCAGAGTCAGATCGTGACGATATCCAGAACGAAATCGGACAGCTTTCACAGGAAATAGATAGAATTGCATCTACAACAAAGTTCAACGAGACATTCCTACTTAAGGGCGATATCGGATTAAAGAGAATGTATATCAACGCTCATGATGCAGGTCTTGAAGGAACATTGGTGCAGAACTCTACAAGAGCTACATTTACAATGGAATCTCTTGAAGCTGGTGAGAAGTATCGAATCGGTGGTACACAGTACACAATCGGTGCAAAGACAAACGAGGAAGTAGCAAAGGCTCTTAAGTTTGCAGCTGGCATGTATGATGAGACAGCACACGCTGATACACAGGGTTGGAATATTACAGCTGGTGATACAATCTCAATCGATGGAAAAACATACACAATTATCGATGGAGACAACTCAGACGTAGCGAACTCAAAGGTTACAAACGGCTACCTTAAGAACCTCATCGTTGACGGCTCAACAATCAAGTACAACGGTAATGAAGTTACAAGATTCGCAACATTAGATGATGATACAGGTATCGACAAGTCAAACGCAACACTTATCACAGCAGAAGCAGCTTACAACATGGTAGCAATCGAGCTTAAGGCAGCTTCATCAGTTGGTGCAACAGATAATGCAGCAGATGTAGATAAGGATGCAGCCGGAAAATATACATACGTATCAAGAGAAATAATGCAGTCAGTAAACGGAAATGAAGAGAAGAACACAACAATCAGCTTCTCAATTTCAAAGGGACATGTAAACGTACAGAACGCTCTTACACTTAACCTTCACGTTGGTGCTGACGCAGCAATGTCAAATAAGATCAACGTAGCAATCGAAGCTATGAACTCTAAGTCAATCGGTATCAACGGTATCAACGTATCCGATGCAACTGGAAAGGCTGCAACATACGCAATCGACGCTATCGCAGATGCAATCCAGAGAGTATCAGCACAGAGAGCAGAACTTGGTGCTATCCAGAACAGACTTGAGCACTCTATCAGAAACCTTGACAACGTAGTAGAGAACACAGAAGCTGCTGAGTCTCGTATCCGTGATACAGATATGGCCGACACAATGGTTGAGTACAGCAAGAACAACATCTTACAGCAGGCTGGACAGTCAATGCTGGCTCAGGCAAATCAGGCTACACAGGGTGTTATGAATCTTCTACAGTAACATCAGAATCAATTAACATAATATCATTCCCCACCTCATCAAAGAGGTGGGGAATTTACTAAGAAGAACAATTAAATAAATTTTTAACAATGATAATTATTCCTGGTTATATCTTTTATCAAAAAAAACGAAAAAGAAAAACTAAGGATTCGCATATAAGAAAGAGGTAAGGCTTATGGCATATTTTACAAGAAACAAGATGTTAACAATGGTATTGGAGCTTTACACAGCAAACAACAGATTTGCACAGGGAAGAACAGGAGATGATTCAGCAGATCTTCAAGTGTTAATCGGATGTCAGCAGAAGGCATTGGTTTTAGGTGAATATCTTGAATCCATGGGAATGGATTACTCAGATATAGTTGAAAAGTTTGAAAAATACTGCAATATGATTTACGATATAAGTGAGAATTTAAATGACACAGTGCTTGTTATGGATCACAAAGCAGCAATCACAAATGTCCTTTCAGATATTCTCCAAGATATTGAAAACAGAATAGTAGAAATTAAAAGTATTGATATTTACGACTTTAGAGGATTGGTGGATGCTCCTGGTGAGAAGACCATCGTCAGCAAAGAAATCAACCGATTGATTGATGCTTGCTTAAACAGTGCAGGACCACTTAGTGAAGGAGAGGAAATGTACAGACCGCTTGTAGTTGGAACATATTAATAGAGAAGTAGTAAGGCTCGTCGGAAGACGAGCCTTTCAGTGATTAGGGGAGTCTTTTATGAATACTAAAGAAAAAACAAAGCTTCTTACAATTAGTCTATTATGCTGTGGCAGACCTGAAACAACAGAGCGCTGCCTTAAATCTTTGATGCCTATTAGAGAGGCTATTGATTCAGAATTGCAGGTAGTGGATACCGGCTGTTCAAAGGAGACCAGAGCTATCATCGAAAAATATGCAGATGAAGTTTTTGAATTTACGTGGGTAAATGACTTTGCTGCAGCAAGAAATTTTCAGCTGGACCAGGCCAATGGCAAGATGTTTTTGTTTATAGACGATGATGAGTGGTTTTTAGACACCAAATATATCATTGAATTTTTCAAGGAGCCTGACTGTGTATCCTACAACATCGGAGGGTATTTCCAGCGCAACTATCTGGACTTTGAAGGGAAAGAATATGATGATGTGGAAGTAATCCGAATGTGTTCAGTGACACCAGAGACACGCTTTATCGGAAAAGTTCATGAATATATCGAGCCTGCATATGGTAATGCCATGTTTATGGACGCCAGAGCAGGACATTTTGGCTATGTGTACACTTCTGAAGAAGATAATATAAAACATGCCATGAGAAATATTCCTCTTCTAAAGGAAATGATAAAAGAGGACCCTGATAACTTCAGATGGCCATATCAGCTTGCCCAGGAATATAGAGCAACAAAAGATTATCAGGCGCTTTATGACCTTTGCAAGACAAACTATGAGAAGGCCTGTACCTTAGACGACAACGAAAGTATCAGGTATCGAGGCAATTTCATATGCGGTACAGCATATGCTCTTAGACAGATGTCTGAAAAAGAGAACGAGATTATTGATATCTATGAGAAGCAGCGAAAAAATCAGAAGGTGCTAGACCTTGCTGTTGTAAGCCTGGCATTTATGGCAGCATCTTCTTATTTTACATTGAGAAATAATGAAAAATGCAAAGAAACATGCCAGTATTATCTGGATTCCTATAAGAAATTTCATGATGATCAGGCAGTAATGTTTTTACAAGGTGGTCTGTTTATTAAAAACTTCCTTGATGATACAAGCATAAACCTGATTTATTGTTTCCTCATGACTATTGGCATGGATGAAAATGATTTTGGACCACTTGTTCATTATTATAGAAAGTTGGGATGGAATTCAGGAATTGTCAGGCTGAATCGCGGATTTATGGTAATGCTTTTAAAGAAGACTGCAGAGCTTGGAGCCAAGAAAGAGCTTGTGGATGTGCTTAACAAATTCTTTGTGAATCAGGGATTCAGAGATTTGATTGAACATGAAATAGAGACAATGTATCAGAATTTCACGGTGGAAGAGCTGGACAACCTGAAAGCTGCTTTCCGTGAAACTGAGGGAAAGAAGGAATTAGAACTATTTCTTTCAGTTCGTACAATGGAAAAGCGAATTAGCAGTGTAGAATACTGGGAAACATATCGTCAGCTTGCAGATATTTTAGAAGCATATTCTCAAACTACAGTGAAATGGCAAAGGGCTCATGACAATTTCTTCCCTGAAGAAACTGCAAATCTGAACCTTGCTCCAGAAACAAAGCTTGGCTGTGCTATCACGGATTTTCTGTCATGTGCAGAGACAGATCCTACAAAGGCGATGAATAGCATCAAGGCAATGTTTGGTCACAGAAGTATTATGACAAACACTATCCAAGAGCTTGGAAATTTGTATAGCAACTATGTGAAAGTGAAGACTGCAAAAGAGGCAGACCCTGAAAAATTCCAGGAGATGTACAACCTGGAGGAGCAGGTGCTTCGTCAAATTGCAGAGCTTGATGCAGCAGGTCACACAGATGAGGCAGTGGCCACATATCAGCAATTGGTTCAGATTATAAGTTCATCCTACGGAGTGGAAACATTGCATGTATAAATGACTTCAACAGTATTGTGGAGCAGCCCATGAAAAAAATACTTATGTATCGCTGGAAGGCGTACAACTACAAAGATATTAAATACACTTTTGAAAGTTTAGGCTATGAGGTTGAGGAGGTCTATCAGGACCTCCTCAATTATGATGTGGACGAAGAGTTTGCAGATAGATTGAAAGGAATTATCAAGGGCGACTCTTATCAGTTTATGTTTACAGTAAATTATTTTCCGTTGATATCAAATGTATGTCAGGAAGCAGGTCTTTTATATGTTTGCTGGAGTTGCGATAATCCACTGATATCTCTTTATCATCAGTCAGTTTTCAACAGCGTGAACAGGATTTTCCTTTTTGATTTGACAGGTGTTGAAGAATTTAAAGGAATGGGGGTAGAACATGTTTATCATCTTCCCCTGGCTGTGGACACAGGTAGACTTGATTATCTGTTTTCAAATTCCAAAGATGAAAGCCTTTATCAGAACCAGGTCAGCTTTGTAGGTTCTTTGTACGAAAAAAATTCTTATGACAAGATGGAGTTTACTCTGCCTGATTATTTAAGGGGATATTTCGAGGCTTTGATGGAGGCTCAAAAGGATTTACAGGGAATCAATATTATCGACAGAATGCTTACTCCAGAGATATTGATGGAGCTCCAGCAGTATTTTGAATTGGAAAAATCTGAGGACTCGCTTTCAGATTTGAATTTGATTTTTTCAGTCACCACCCTGGGATTTAAGATTGCACAAAAGCAGCGTCGAAGTATACTGATAGAACTTTCCAAGCATCATGACGTTAGTATTTACACCAATTCAAATATCCAGGATTTGCTTAGGGTGAATTACCGTGGAAGTGTAGATTATTGGAGTGAGATGCCAAAGGTGTTTAGAAATTCAAAGGTAAATTTGAATATTACTATTCCGAATATAAAAAGTGGAATCCCGCTACGTATATACGATATTCTCGGGGCGAAAGGATTTTGTATCACAAACTTTCAGGCGGAGCTTCCTATGTTCTTTGAAAATGAAAAGCAGCTAGTTTGGTATTATAACGAAAGAGATTTGAAAGAGAAGGTGGACTACTATCTGTCCCATGACAGTGAAAGAGAGCAGATAGCAAAGAATGGCTATGAATACGTAAAAATGCACTGCTCATATGAGCAGCGCATTCATGAATTGCTTGAAACTATTAAATTATAATCGCTGATTAAGAATCATACCTGAGTATGCACTGGTAGCATAAGGAGCTGTCAGTGACTTGCCAGGGTTCTTGTATTCAACTATGGCTTTGTCTACATAAGCCATAGGATTTATTGAAGCTTTAGAGGCCGCCGCTCTGATGGCGGTCTTTAATTCGTTAAGAACAGTGAAGGCCTGAGCTTTGTCGGTGCTGTTTATTACTTCAGAAAGCTTTTGCTTGTCCAAAGAAAGATGGCCTTCTGCATTCATTGTAATTCCAGCGAAAGCCAGGCTACCAGCCATGCTTCTAGCGATGGAAGACATCTCGTTGAACAGGGTACGATTTTGATGTGTGCCTGTGTATTTCAGCCCGACATCTATCATTCCATTATAGCTATCCAGCAATTGATTCACACCATCTGAAAGAGCTTCAGTATCGTTCATAAGACCAACTGTAACCTCTCCATGTGTAGGAGCCTTCAACTCTAGCTCATAGGCTTTGTTGACTGTAAAGGTGTTGGATAATGACTGATGCTGCACACCGTTTAAAGTGAAATCTGAGTTGCTAGGCTGTTGGGTAATTCTATCTAGGCCAAGTATATCAAGCTCTCTACGGGAAATAGTAGAGGTGATATTGAACAAGGTAGTCTCATCTTCTGAAATGCCAGTGGACTTGGAGTTAATCTGGATGGCATTGGATTCATTTCTGTCAGCAATCAGCTGTGCACTAAGGCCTACGTCTGAAGTGTTGATTAATCGAACCAGTTTGTTTTGTACATTGAGATTATTCTCGCCTGGATTGACATTAAACTGGAACTCATAGGAATGATTTCTGATGTCTAAATCGAAGGAATATTGGCCTGGCCTAAAGTCCTGATCATTAGGATTCAGGAAGTTGCCTGTGTTGATTTGAGGCTTTGCCAAAGCATTAACTTCGATTGTGAAATCATCTACATCAGATTCCTTGTCCCCTATATATCTGGCATCAACAGTATCTGGATTCGAAGAGGAAGCCACACGCTTGTCAAGAACAGAGGCGATATCGTCATCAGCAGATGAAAGGTTCGAAACTGAAAGAGACATATTGTTGGCATGCTCTTTAATATCAATCGCAAACTGACCCATGTCCTCGGTGTCTTTAAGCTTGTAGAGAGGAGAGTCTTTGTTTGTCTTTACTATTCTGTTGTATGTGTCACGTAACTCACTTTTTTTGTGTGATTCGTAACGAGATCCTATGGAGCTACCATAGGTCGTCATGAAATAATTGTACGCTGTATCAATGCGTGACATAAGACGTCCCTCCTTTCTTCCATGAATAAAAAGCCTTCGACATTCCTTTGTCTACTATGGGACATAGAAAACGATACATATACTTATAGTTACTATCATAATACCACATGTCAAGCAATTTGAAAACCCACTAGGTTTAGTAATGTTTTCTGATAATATATCTAAATATTGCGAAAAAACAGTTTTGGGATAAAAAAGGTCTAGGCTTAAAAACCTAGACCTTAAAAGGATTATTCTTTAATTCGAATTATTTTGGCTGGATTTCCAGCAACTGTAGCCTGTGCAGGAACATCGTGTGTAACTACAGCGTTTGCACCGATGATAGCGTTTTTACCAACAGTAATAGGTCCGATGACAGCAGCACCTGCACCGATATCAACACCATCTTCAATCACAGGCACACCACGTCCGTTTGTACCTACAACAGAGCCCTGACGAATAGTAACATTGTTGCCAATGACTGCATCAGTGTGAATTACAATACATGAGAAATGATCAATCATAAATCCGGAACCGATATGCTTTACATGGCTTGGAATGTCGATGCCATACTTTACAGAAACACTGTGGAAACGAAGTCTGGTGAGAAAAGCCAGTGGCTTCATCCATTTGTGAGAGTTCTGATAGCACAGCTTGCGATACCAATAACTCCATGCATATCCAGGTTTCATTTTGTATATTTTGTAGTGAGCCAGAAATGATGGATTGTCAGAATATCTTTTATAATCACTTTCCAGCAATGCTTTGTATTCTTGTTTTGTCATTATGCAAACCTCAAAAGATTAATTAATAATGGTGAACCTGATGCAATTATCTAACAGAATTGTAAATATCAAAAAGTGTATTGCAATAGTCCTTGATATTATTATATTCCATGGCTCTTTTTAAAGCACCCTCAGATTTTGATTTGTATAATGGTTCATTCTCTAAAAGCTGAGTTATGGTAGAAACATATGATTCCACATCTGAACAAACACATCCACAACTGTCATCAATAATGTTTATCAATCCGCCATTTGACGTACCTACCACAGGCTTGCCAAGTGCCATAGCCTCTAATGCAACCAGGCCGAAGCCTTCCCATTTTGATGGCATAATCTGTACTTTGGTGCTAGCCATATAGTCATAGACATTTTTGTTGAAGCCTTCCAGAATCAGCTTTCCTTCCAGGTGATTGTCAGCCACATATTTTGTAAGACTATCAAAATAATCTCCGTCTCCAACCATTCGTGCTACCTGGATTTTCCCTGTTGAAATCAATTCTTTTGCAACTTCAGCTACAAGCATTGGATTCTTCTGTTCGACAAGGCGACCAACAAATAGCAGCTCGGACTTATATTTGTCTGTGCCAACATTGTCTTTGTTTACTTGAGAAACAACCCCATCCACTGAAAATGGATTCCCAACTATTGTGATAGGGCATTTCAGCTTATTTGTGTAGCGAAACTCATCTTTTACAGCATCAGAAACCATTAGAATATGGTCGATATATTTGCAGGCCATAAGATATGAAATGGTTTTGTAATGGAATTTTTTAATCCAAGGTGGGTTGTTGTGAAGGTGTGAAATTACAGGCACGCGACCTTTAAGAGCAAAACCGCAAAGAACACTTGCAGTGAAATCGTGAGCATGAACCACTGTAGGATGAAGTTCATCAACAGCCTTTTTGATTTCGTCAGCTGTAAGGGAATCAATGCCACGATAGCAGTCGTATAACCCGATAGAACGAAGCTTGTCTTCAATAGGACCGTGGGGAGACATGTAGATGAACTCCTCACGGTCTGAAAGCTCTTTTATGATCTGGCATACAACATTCTCAGCGCCAGAATAGATTTTAGATTTGATTACATGAAGTACCATAAGAATTATTCTCCTGTAGCAGTGTATCTGGTGGTGGTACTACCATATTCGTAGGTGTCAAGAAATTCTGAAATTTCGCTGAAGGACTTAGGAAATTCCATGTTAAATTTCTTTGCTATTTCCCCGTTGTACAGTTTCACAGAATCATCAGGATCAACGGAACCGATTTTGATGGTCTTGATATCTTCCTCGTTAAATACCTTTACGGCTTTCTTTCCAGCAGAATAACCAAGGGCATATGGGTCTGAGAAAAGTGTGACAAGTGCGTGTTCGCCAATAGTGGTGTCGCCTGCAACAACAGTCACACCAGCATCTTCGGCGATAGTACCAATTGTCTCCATCTGGTCTGAAAGCATGCTTCCAAAAGGAATATAGATTGCTGAGCACTCATTACATACCTCCACCATACGGTCTTCTAAGTTGATGCTGTCGATGTTGGCGGCGTCGTTTAGCTCGTCAGTGGAAGCTTCTGGGCTGTTTTTATCGGTGGAAACTTCTTTATCTGAAGACTTTTCATCTTTAGAGTCCTTGGAAGAATCTGTTTTGTCATCTTCAGCAGTATCCTTGGTACTATCTTCTTCAGAAGGAGTCATATCTGGTACAACCTTACCTCCATTCCAAAACTGTGAAACAAGAGCAACTCTGGTTGATGATGTAGAGTTAAGACCAAGGCTACCTTCTTCGCCAAGAGGAATAACATCATTGTCCATCCCAGCCTTTGCAGAAGAAGCTACATATTTACTAGGAGTGAGAGCGATAGAGCTCTGAGCTTCCTTCTCTACAGTTACATTTTTGGTGGCAGGAATCAAGTATTCTTTCCAAGGAATGCCTGCCTGATCCAAATATGCTTCGAATATTTCGTTTTGATAAATGGCATCAGTATCTTCTGGTGAGAAGAGGATGCCTACAGTCTGCAAATCCTCAGTGGCTTCAATCATAAGTGAAACCTGATCCACAATGCTAGGTTTGCTGCTGACACCAGTGACATTAGTGCCTGTGGTTTTGTCCCATGATTTGCCGTTTAAAGTTGGAATACGTAGTGTACCCTTGAAATCGATAATTCCTGTGGCAACAATTGGGATGTTGTCTGTGGATGATTTGGCAGAAACCAAAGTGGATTTTCCTGCTGTGAAAATCATATCTGGAGATTTAGCGATAGCACCGGCAGCAATTTGATCGCTGGAAAGCTTTTCACTGACAGCTGATGTGGTGATTTTGAAATGATCTTCACCAAGATAATCCGTGAGGCAGTCGGAAAAGCCTTGTAAAAGAATTCGATTGTAGGTATTGTCTTCCGACAAAAGTGCTGATATATTATACGAATGTGAATCCGATTCGGATTCTTCTGTTACCTCATTTATATTTGGTTTGCTATCTGATTTGCCGCCACAACCTATCATGGAAAAGGCAAGTGAAGCAGCCAAAGTCAAAGTTAAAAATCTTTTTTTCATATTTAAATCCTTTTTGTTTTTAAAATTTCCATAAGGGAAATAGAATGTCCATTTCGGACCAATGTTACTAAATTTTAATTTCTAATTATAAATAAGTCAATAAAGGAGAATAACTTGATTCATAATATAAGGAACATTATAAACCCTGTTCTTACCTTATTATATCCAAAACGTTGCGTTGCATGCGATAAAGTTTTATTAAAAATAGAAAAAGAAGCAGGGCTATGTAGGGAATGTTTAAAGAAAGTGAAGCTGGTGGGACCATCTTATTGCATGACTTGTGGCACACCAATAGCAAACGATGCTAAAGAGTTGTGTGGCAATTGTGAGAAAATTAACCACATATTCATTCAAAATCGAGCCATATTTCAATACACAGGTGATATGAAAAAGGCTATGTATAGATTTAAATATTCCAATAAACGCTGCTACGGCAAGGTTTTTGCTATGTATGCCAATCGATATTACGGACGATGGATAAGAGAAAATAAAATAGATGCAATTGTACCTGTTCCTATGTACAAAAAGAAAGAAAAATGTCGTGGATATAATCAGGCAGCGGTATTTGCAAAGGAAATTAGCGCATTAACAGGGATACCAGTAGCTGATGAAATTGTCAGACGAGATTCAGATACGGTTGCAATGAAACGATTAAATAGCCTAAAAAGAAAGAAAAATCTGTTAAAAGCTTTCAGTTTACAGAAAAATGTTGTACAATTTAGAAAAGTACTTATAGTTGATGATATTTATACAACTGGAACAACAATGGACGAAGTAGCCAAAGTGCTTAAGAGTGGGGGAGTGAAAGAATTATTTGGCATGTGCGTCTGCATCGGAGAAATGCAGTAGAGGAGGTATAACCTATGGAAGTGCGTAACTGTAGAAATTGTGGAAGACTTTTTAATTACCTTGGAGGCATGAATATTTGTCCTGCGTGCCGTGATGAGGTGGAAAAGAAATTCCAGGATGTCAAGGAGTACATTAGGGAAAATCCTCGTGCCAACATTCAAGAGATTGCTGAAGCTAACGATGTATCTACCAGCCAGATTAGGCAATGGATTCGTGAGGAGCGCCTTCAGTTTGCAGATGATTCTCCAATGGGAATTGAATGTGAAATCTGTGGAGCTACTATCAAAACAGGTAAGTATTGTGATAACTGCAAGGCAAACACAGCAAATGCTCTTGCAAAGTCAATCGAAAAACCACAAGCACCAGAAGCTCCAAAACCAAAGCCAAAGAAAGAAAACAAAATGCGTTTCTTACAAGATTAAAAAATTCAGTGCCTGCCGGATTTGCCGGCAGGCATTTTGTTGTCAAAAATAACATCAAAACCCTAGTTTTATTTTATGATTATTTTATGCTATACTGATTCTGATTTAGTGTGACTTAGTGTGGGTATTTCTAAATATCCCATTACAATTCTGGTTCGCCAGACTATAAATAAGGGGTTAATGTATGATTAATGAAGAACGCGTAAGGCACATGACCTCCATGGCTATCTTCGAAAAGGAGCATGGCCCGGAGTATCAGCCAATGATGCGCTATTCAAAGAAAGAATATATTGCTCTGCATGGATGGGGAGGCTTCCTGGCTGGTACCATCTTTTTCGGAGCAGTTTATGCATGTATAGTTTTATATCTAGTTAGCAATGTCATTGAAAATCTCAATACAATGTATTTACTAATCATTGCTTTGGCCGGCCTGCTTGCTTATGCAGCATACATAATCATTCATGTGCATGGTGCCAGAGTCAGAGCAGCCAGACGCTACAAGAGAGGTCAGCGCCTCATCAAAGAGCTTGGCTCAAAATATACAAAGCTTACCAAGATGTACGAAAATGAGCTTCAGCAAACAAAGCCTTTGCTGGCCAGAGATTCAGACGAAGAAAAGGGACTAGAGGATTTATAAATGAATGCTTTTATTAGTTTACGAGATAATATAAGAAGATTTGTGCTTTCAAGGGAGATGCTCTTCTTAAAAATATGGAGTGGTCTTGTTGCTTTTGTAGGTCTTATGTGTATCCGCTCCAATTTCGGACACAACAAGCAAATCAGCCAGATTTGGGTTTCTATTATAATCGCAATTATCTGCGCATTCTTCCCAATGCAGGGTGTATCAACAGTTCTTGTTATCGTGCTGCTGATTGATTTGATAGCACTGAGTCCACAGGTTGCAATCGTGGCTCTTGGCCTTTTGATTGCAGGCTATTTTGTTTGCGCTTATTTTGGCAGCAAGAACACCTACAACATGATAGCAGTGCCAATTTGCTACAGCTTTAATGCACCTTTTGTCGTGCCTCTTGGAGCAGGCCTGATGTCCAATATAAACGAGCTTGCATCAGTTGTTTGGGGTTCGGTTATTGCATTTTTTCTTCATGTAATCAAGGATAACACCACAGCTATCGTGGATGAGACATCAGAGGTTTCTGCAATTTCACTTATTCAGGAACAGATGCTTACCAACAGAATGTTTTGGTTCTTTATTATAGCTATGGTGGCTATGTATGTAGTTGTTTATATGCTTAGACAATCCAGCATCAACATGTCATGGATGATTGCCAATGCTGCAGGTGTGGCTGTGGAATTTATAATCATGCTTGCTGGATATCTCCTTACAAGTCAAAAATCAGAGATTCCAGGGCTTATCATTGGAAATCTCCTTGTTATATTAGTAGGTTTGCTTTTGAATTACTTTGTTCTTGATTTGGACTATTCTCGAATCGAGAAGGTTCAGTTTGAAGATGATGATTATTATTACTACGTAACAGCAGTTCCAAAAATCAGAATTGCTGAAGAAGACAAGGAAATTAAGAAGATTTAAATATCGCTGAAATATGCTAGAAAGAGGAAGGAACATTGGTAGATTTTGTCAATGCTGTAGATGCCTTCATCGATGATTATTTCAATGTAAATATTCCAGATGTTTCCATCACAGACGCAATTGAAGTTATCATAATTGCATATTTTATGTATCATCTGCTGGCTTGGGTTAAAAACAGCAGGGTTTGGATGCTTATCAGAGGCGTGCTTATTATCATGCTGTTCTTCCTGTTAGCAGCCATCTTCCAGATGAATACCATTTTATGGTTGGGAGAAAAGCTGGTATCAGTGGCAGTGACGGTACTTATCGTTGTGTTCCAGCCGGAGCTTCGTAGAGCGCTGGAGCAAATCGGTCGTCGTAAAATCACGTCTATTTTCTCATGGAATATTTTGAAGACAGGCGCAAAGAAGTTTGACGACTCAACAATTGTGGGTCTGGTTACCGCCTGCTATGAAATGGGTGCAGTAAAGACAGGTGCACTTATAGTTGTTGAAAAGGATATGCAGCTTACAGAGTTCGAAAGAACTGGCATTGGAATTGATGCCGTAGTCAGTCGCCAGCTCCTCATCAATATTTTTGAAAAGAATACTCCACTTCACGATGGAGCTGTCATAGTTCGAGGAGACCGTGTGGTTTCCGCAACATGCTATTTGCCATTATCTGACAACATGGCTCTTTCAAAAGATCTTGGAACTCGCCATAGAGCAGCAGTTGGAATTAGTGAGGTTTCTGATTCTCTCACAATTGTTGTTTCAGAGGAAACAGGAACAGTTTCATATGCAAGAGAAGGTCGTATAGTCAGAGACGTAAAGGAAGACGAACTTATAGCAGAGCTTAAAAGACTACAAAATCCTGATGAACAGCAGCCAGGATTTGAGACAGAAAAGGAGGGCATACTATGAATCAGAAGATAATCAATGCCCTCACAAAGAACTTGGGACTAAAAGTGCTTGCTGTTATTTTCTCATTTGTGCTTTGGCTTGTGGTGGTCAATATCGACGATCCGAAGCAGACCAGAACATTCACTTCTGTAGTTACTGTATCAAATGAGGATGTGCTTACAGCAGCAGGTAAATTATACGAGATAAAGGATGGCGTCAATACTGTTAGCTTTAGAGTTACAGCAAAGCGTTCCATCATAGAAAAGCTTTCACCATCAGATTTCTCTGCGGTGGCAGACATGAATAATCTTGAAAACGAGGAGAGAATTCCGGTTACAATTGCGGCAAAATCCTATGCCAACTACATAACCATCTCCAGTCGTCAAAATTATTTATATGTTATTTTGAAGGATTTGAGCACACAGCGTTTTGTTATCGATGCTCAAACCACTGGAACCCTGGAGCCAGAGCTTGCAGTTGAAGAAGTTACCTGCAGCCCAACTGTTATTACAGTTACAGGTCCACAGGATGTTGTAGAAAAAATTGACAAGGTTGTGGCTACAGCCAATATCACTGGTGTAACTAGCAACTTTACAGAAAATGTTATTCCTAAATTTTATGATGAAAAGGGCGAGTCAGTGGAATCAAAGAATCTGACCCTTTCGGTTTCTACCGTTAGTGTCAGTGTGGCATTCGTAAATACGAAGGCAGTTGATATTACTGTAAAGACAAGCGGAAGCCTGCCGGCAGGTTTGACTCTTGGCTCTATCAAAACAGATCCATCATCAGTAATGATTATTGGAGAAGCCGGTGCATTAAACGACGTTGCTACAATCACTATTCCAGATAGTGTTATCAACCTTTCGAATCTGACAGGTTCCTTCACTACTACAGTTGATATCTCTGGATATCTTCCAGAGGGGGTTCAGCTTGCTGAGGGTACATCTTCAAAGGTTCAAATCTACGTCACAATGCAAAATGAAAATGCATCCACCATCGAGGTGCCTGCATCAAATATTGATTTCCACAACCTGGGCCACGGTTTGGCTGCAGCACTAGATACCGATTCAGTTACGGTAAACGTCTTCGGTACACCTGAAGCACTTGCAGCTTTAAAGACTGGCGAGGTTAAAGGATATATTGATTGTTCACACCTTTCAGTTGGTGAAGGACAGAACGCCGTTCTGGTATTTGAAAACCTTGATGACGTTACAATTCAAAATACATCAGTCTCTGTTACCATCACCGAGGACCCTAATGCAAAGTCTGGTGGTGATGAATCAAGCAATGATGATTAGAAAGAGGATTAGTTAATATGGGAAGATTATTTGGAACAGACGGAGTTAGAGGTGTAGCAGGCTCTGAGCTTACTATCGATTTGGCTCGTTCACTTGGTCAGGCAGGCGCTTATGTTCTTACAAAGGAAGCTAGTCACCAGCCTACAATTATCGTAGGATGCGATACACGTATTTCAGGAACAATGCTTGCTTCTGCACTTATGAGTGGTATTTGCTCAGTTGGTGCAAATGCAGTTTATGTAGGCGTGCTTCCAACACCAGCAATCGCTTACCTTACACGTAAGCACAAGGTTGATGCAGGAGTTGTTATTTCTGCCAGCCACAATCCAATGGAATTTAATGGAATCAAGTTCTTCAACGGAGATGGCTTCAAGCTTTCAGATGCACTTGAGGACGAGATTCAGGCACTTATAGAAAATGATATGAAGGGTGTAAACCTTCCTACAGGAGCTGAAATTGGAAAGATTGATTATCGTTTCGACCTTGGTCGTGAATATGTAGATTTCCTTAAGCAGACAGTACCTCTTGATTTATCAGGACTCAAGATTGTTATCGACTGTGCAGAGGGTGCTTCATATCGCACTAGCGTTGCTTGCCTCTCAGAGCTTGGGGCAGAGCTTATTACAATCCACAACAATCCAGACGGAACAAACATCAACAGCAACTGTGGTTCTACTCATATGGATGAGCTTAAAGCTCGTGTGGTAGCTGAAAACGCACATGTTGGTCTTGCATTTGATGGCGATGCCGACAGAATGCTTGCTGTAGATGAGAAGGGACGTCTTGTTGATGGCGACCAGGTAATGGCAATTTGTGCAAAGCACATGAAGGATAAAGGTACTCTCAAGAAGAATACCTGTGTTGTTACAGTAATGACAAACCTTGGCTTTACTTTGATGGCAAAGGAACAGGGCATCAATGTAGAGTCTACAAAGGTTGGCGATAGATATGTATTAGAGAACATGCTTGCTAATGGTTACAACCTTGGCGGCGAGCAAAGTGGTCATGTTATCTTCCTTGATGACAATACTACTGGAGATGGCTTGCTTTCAGCACTTCACCTTCTTAGAGTTATGGTTGAGACTGGTGAAAAGCTTTCAGAGCTTGCATCTATCATGAATGTTCTTCCACAGGCTCTTGTAAATGCAAAGGTTCCAAACCACAAGAAAGAGAGCTATATGGAATATCCAGAGATTGCTGCAGCAATCGAAAAGCTTGGAGATAAGTTCGCAGGTGAAGGTCGAGTCCTCATTCGCCCTTCTGGTACAGAGCCACTTGTCCGTGTCATGATTGAGGGCAAGGACCAGGCAGAAATCGAGGCTGATGCAAAGGAATTGGCTGAATTAATCACCAAGACTATGTTATAAGAAAGTAGCAGGCCAGTCCTGCTTTAGAAGATATAAGAGTTATAGGTTATGGTTTCACAAAAAGTTTTAGTTAAGAATACAACAGGGTTACACTTGCGCCCAGCGGGATTGTTATGTGATTTAGCAATGAGATATCAAAGCAAGATAACCTTTCAAACTGACGATCACTATGAAGCCAACGCCAAGTCAGTTCTTAGTGTACTTGGTGCATGTGTAAAGTCAGGACAAGAGATCGAAGTCATCTGCGATGGTGATGATGAAAATAAAGCACTTGAAGATATAGTCAAAGCTATCGAGGATGGTTTAGGAGAGTAATATATTTTAGGAGGACAGAATAATGTTAAACTACAAACGTTACAAAGCTAACCCAGTACTTAAGTTTCCAGAGCGAACATGGCCTGAGAAACAGATCACAAAAGCACCAATATGGTGTTCAGTTGATCTACGCGATGGCAATCAAGCCCTCGTTGAGCCAATGTCCGTTGACGAAAAAATGGAACTATTCGACCTCCTAATTAAACTAGGCTTCAAAGAAATTGAGATTGGCTTTCCTGCAGCCTCTCAGATTGAATTTGATTTTTTAAGACAGCTTGTGGCTGAGAACAAAATTCCTGATGATGTAAAAGTCCAGGTTCTTTCTCAGTGCCGCGAGGAGCTGATTGATCGTACATTCGAGGCAATCAAAGGTATTAAAAATGTAGTATTCCACATTTACAATTCCACATCTACTCTTCAGCGTGATGTAGTTTTTAATGCTGACAAGGACGAGATTATTGAGATTGCAAAAAAGGGAACTCAGATGGTAAAAGACCGTCTGAGCAAATACGATGGTAATCTTCAGTTGGAGTATTCACCAGAATCCTTCACAGGAACAGAGGTGGAATTTGCACTGGAAATTTGTACAGCAGTTCAGGATACTTGGGACCATGCAACAGATGCCCCAATCATTTTCAACCTTCCTGCTACTGTTGAAATGAACACACCAAATGTATATGCAGATCAGATTGAATGGATGAGCACTCACTTCAAGGATAGAGAGAACATCATCCTTTCTATACATCCACATAATGACAGAGGAACAGGTGTGGCTATTACTGAGCTTGGACTTCTTGCCGGTGCAGACCGTGTGGAGGGTACACTTCTCGGTAACGGTGAGCGTACTGGTAATGTGGATATTCTTACAATCGCTTACAACATGTTCTCTCAGGGTGTAAACCCAGAATTGAACCTTGACGACATCAAGGAAATCGTAGAGGTTTGTGAGCGAGTTACAAAGATGCCTACAGATGCAAGACATCCTTATGCTGGTGAGCTTGTGTTTACAGCATTCTCTGGTTCACATCAGGATGCTATTAATAAGGGCGTACGTGCTATGAGGGAACGCCAGAACATGTACTGGGAGGTTCCATATCTTCCAATCGACCCAGCAGATATTGGTCGTAAGTACGAGCCTGTTGTTCGTATCAACAGCCAGTCTGGAAAGGGCGGCGTAGCCTTTGTTATGGATACAGTTTATGGCTACAAGCTTCCAAAGAAGATGCAGCGTGAGTTTGCCGATGTTGTTCAGTTCATTTCTGAGAAGCAGGGCGGAGAGGTTACTCCACAGCGTATCATGGAGGCATTTAAATCACAGTACCTGGAGAACAAAGAGCCACTTACATTGGAATATGTTGTTATCCATGACAGCAAGGATTCAGACGATACAGTTGCAGTGCTTGACTTCAGCTATCACGGAGAGAAGTTCCACTCAGAGGCTGAAGGAAACGGACCTATCGATGCTGTTAAGCTTGCAATCAAGCAATGTGTACCAGAGCTTGATTTCACACTTATCGACTATACAGAGCACACACTTGCACAGAGTCAAGGTTCAGGAGCAAAGGCTGCAGCTTATATCGAAATGCGCGACGAGCGTCATGGCAACACCACATTCGGTGTTGGCGTAAGCTCAAACATCACACGTGCATCTATTCGCAGTATGTTCTCTGCATACAACAGACTTATTGCAAAAGCTAAGGATTATGTGTAATACGCCAAGCAATTTAGGTTGGCTTATAAAAGAATTCGAGGTAATAGATAATGAAGAAAATACTTATTACTGGATGCAATGGGCAGTTGGGCCGTGCTATTCAGGAGGAGTACAAGGGTGAAGTTGAGTTCATCCTCACCGATGTTATCGAGAGTGATGTAATCACTCCTCTTAATATCACAAATTTAGAAGAGGTGCTTAGTTTTGTTGAGGCAAAGAAGCCGGATGTAATTATTAACTGCGCAGCAGCTACAAATGTAGACGGCTGTGAGAAGGATTGGGATTTTGCTTACAAGCTTAATGCACTTGGCCCTAGAAATTTGGCAATCGCTGCAACAAAGGTGGGAGCAAAGCTTGTGCATGTCAGCACAGATTATGTTTTCCCAGGAAATGCATCAGCACCAATCACAGAGTTTGACCAGCCTGCACCAATTAGTGCATATGGCAAGACAAAATACGAAGGCGAGAAATTTGTTCAGCAGTTTGCAACAAAATGGTTTATCGTTCGTACTGCATGGCTTTACGGCGATGGCAAGAACTTCGTAAAGACAATGCTTAGTCTTGCAGAGACTCACGATGAGCTTTCTGTAGTTTGCGACCAGCTTGGTTCGCCAACTTCAGCTGTGGAGCTTGCAAGAATGATTCATCATCTTGAGCCTACAGAAAATTACGGAGTGTTCCATGGCACCTGTGAAGGTGATACGAACTGGGCAGATTTCACAGAGGAAATCTTCCGTATTAAGGGAATAAACGTAAAGGTCAACCATGTTACAAGTGAAGAATATAAGAAGATGAATCCAGCCAGCGCTGATCGTCCTCATTATTCAATATTGGATAATTACATGCTTCGTCTCACTACAGACTACCGCATGGCAGACTGGCACGACGCCCTTCGCGAATACCTGGCCTAACAAACGTCAACAAACACGTGAAACAAGCTTTTACGTGGGTTTTAAATATTTTTAATATTAAATGTGAATTTAGTACGACAAATTCATAGAGTAAAGAGTTTGTAGTTTCCATATATGTTATCTAAAAAGGCATTACGAGTCCGTCGGCACTTAGTGAGGACAAAGTCCGAACTTAGTACCGCTACGAGACGAGAATAGCGAGAGCGTGCCTTGTGATAATATATATGGGAGCTACAAATAGATAGCTTAGGAATTTGTCCGTTAAAAAGGAGATTGAAATGAGAACATATTTAGTAACAGGTGGAGCTGGTTTCATCGGCTCAAACTACATTCATTACATGTTTAAGAAATACGACAACGAGATTCGTATCATCAATGTAGACAAGCTTACATACGCAGGAAACTTAGAGAACCTCAAGGATATTGAGAACCGCGACAACTACACATTCGTAAAGGCTGATATCTGCGATAAGGAAGCAATTCGCAAGGTTTTTGCAGAGAACGATATTGATAGAGTTGTTCATTTCGCAGCAGAGTCACACGTAGATCGTTCAATCAAGAACCCTGAAGTATTTGTTCAGACAAACGTTCTTGGTACAGCAGTTATGCTTAACTGCGCAAAGGAAGCATGGGAGCTTCCAGATGGAACATTCAAGGAGGGAAAGAAGTTCCTTCACGTTTCAACAGACGAAGTTTATGGTTCTCTTCCAGATGATGAGAATGCATTCTTCTATGAGACAACTCCATATGATCCACATTCGCCATATTCAGCTTCAAAGGCATCTTCAGACATGCTTGTAAAGGCTTACATGGATACATACAAGTTCCCTGCAAACATTACAAACTGCTCAAACAACTATGGCCCTTACCAGTTCCCAGAGAAGCTAATTCCACTTATCATCAACAATGCGCTTCAGGGCAAGGATCTTCCTGTATATGGTGATGGCAAGAATGTTCGTGACTGGTTATTCGTAGAGGATCACGCAAAGGGAATCGATATGGTTCAGGAGAAGGGTAAGCTCTTCGAGACATACAATATCGGTGGTCACAATGAAAAGCAGAACATCGAAATCATCCACATTATCCTTGATACACTTCAGGATATGCTTCCAGAGGATGATGAGCGTCAGAAGCTTGTTTCAGATAAGCTTATCAAGTATGTTACAGATAGAAAGGGTCATGACAGACGTTATGCTATCGCCCCTGACAAGATTAAAGCAGAGGTAGGCTGGGAGCCAGAGACATGCTTTGAGGAAGGAATCAAGAAGACAATCGAATGGTTCTTTGAGCATGAAGAATGGATGAAGAATGTTACATCTGGTGACTACCAGAAGTACTATTCAGATATGTACTCTAATAAATAATTAGGTTCGCAATGACTTACGAGGTGTCAAATTGACTAATTACGATTATCTTGTAGTAGGCGCAGGCCTTTTTGGTGCTACGTTTACTTACGAAGCGATTAAACGTGGTAAGTCCGTTCTAGTAATCGACAGACGAAATCACATTGCAGGAAATATTTACACAAAGGAAGAGGATGGCATCAACGTTCATGTGTATGGTGCCCACATCTTCCATACAAGCGACAAAAAGATTTGGGAATATATGAATCAGTTCGCTGAATTCAACAATTACATCAATTCCCCAGTGGCAGTTTATAAGGATGAGCTCTATAATCTTCCATTCAACATGAATACTTTTTCGAAGATGTGGAACATCAAAACTCCAGCTGAGGCAAAGGCAAAGATCGCTGAACAGATAAAGGAACTTAACATCACTGAGCCTGCTAACCTTGAGGAACAGGCTCTTTCTCTTGTTGGAACTGATGTATACGAGAAGCTTATAAAGGGCTACACCCAAAAGCAGTGGGGACGTCCATGCAATGAGCTTCCAGCATTTATCATAAAGAGATTGCCTCTTCGTTTTACCTACGACAACAACTACTTTAACGATAGATTCCAAGGTATACCAATGGGTGGCTATACACAGATTGTTGAGTCTATGCTCAAGGGAGCAGATGTTGTTTTAGAGCAGGATTATTTTGATATGGTTGGTGGTGTGGAGAACGCACCAGAATCCTTCGAAGGAATCCTAAACGATGGTACAAAGGTGAGCTGGAGCAAGCTATTGTTCACAGGCCAGATTGATGAATATTATGGCAGCTGCTATGGACCGCTAGAGTATCGTTCAGTTCGCTTTGAAACAGAAAAGCTTGATTGCGACAACTATCAAGGCAATGCAGTTGTAAATTATACTGAGGTAGAGGTGCCATACACTCGTATCATAGAGCACAAGCACTTTGAATTTGGACAGCAGCCAACCACTATCATCTCAAAGGAATATTCCAGCGAGTGGCAGCCAGGTGTTGAGCCATACTACCCAGTAAACAACGAGAAAAACAATGCAGTATACGAAGAGTATGCAAGCCGTGCAATCCGTGAAAACGGCGTTATCTTCGGTGGTCGCCTTGGCCAGTACAAATACTATGACATGGATAAGGTCGTAGCCGCAGCCCTAGAGGTGGTTGCTAAAGAATTCTAAAGAACGTTGTAAATTTAAGACTTATTTTTAAATTTCATATAATATAAATTCAGGCAGCGGAGCTGCCGTCATATTTCAAATGGAGGAAATTATGAAAGGTATTATTTTAGCAGGTGGTTCAGGCACAAGACTTTATCCACTTACAAAGGCAATTTCAAAGCAGATTATGCCAATCTATGATAAGCCAATGATTTACTATCCACTGTCTACTCTTATGTTGGCAGGTATTCGTGAAGTGCTTATCATTTCTACACCAAGAGATCTTCCAGTATTCAAGGAGCTCTTAGGTGATGGAAGCCAGCTAGGCATGGATATACAGTATGCGGTTCAGGAGGCTCCAAACGGTCTTGCTGAGGCATTTATCATCGGTGCTGATTTCATCGGAAATGATGCAGTCGCACTTGTTCTTGGCGACAATATTTTCTACGGCCAGTCATTTTCAAAGGTGCTTCTTTCAGCAGCACAGCGTACAGAGTCTGAGCCAGGTGCTACAATCTTTGGTTACTATGTTCGTGATCCTAGAGAGTATGGTGTTGTTGAGTTCGATGAGAACGGCGTAGCTATTTCTATTGAGGAAAAGCCAGAAAAACCAAAGAGCAACTATGCAGTTCCAGGTCTTTATTTCTACGACAATTCAGTTGTTGAAATCGCAAAGACAATCAAGCCTTCTGCACGTGGTGAGCTTGAAATCACAGCAGTAAATAATGCTTATCTTGAGCGTGGAAATCTTCATGTAGAGACACTTGGTCGTGGATTTGCATGGCTTGATACAGGAAATCACGATATGCTTCTTGCAGCTGCTGAGTTCGTCAGCACATTCCAGAAGCGTCAGGGTATGTACGTTTCATGTATCGAGGAAATCGCATACAAGCGTGGCTTCATCAATAAGGAGCAGCTTCTTGAGCTTGCAAAGCCTCTTATGAAGACAGCTTACGGACAGTATCTCGTTGATGTATCAAACGGACTTTAATCTGATATTTTTAAACAATAATTTTAAAAAGTAAGGAGCAAACCTAGATATAGACTACTACTAGTATAATCAACTGACCATAAGGACCCATCCCTACTTAGATGGTGTGTAAGCAGCATCTTATGTAGGGTAATGAGGGCCGTAAGAGCGAAAGCGTGTCAGTGATTATGATAGTAGTAGAATATATCTAGGTTTGAACAAAGACTATGGCAATTACAGTTGAGAAAAATGTTAATGGTATAGAAGGCCTTTGTGTCATCACTCCAAAGGTATTTGGTGATGAGCGTGGCTATTTTATGGAGACCTACAACGAAAACGACATGAAGGCAGAAGGCCTTGATTATGTATTCGTTCAGGACAATCAGTCTGCCAGCAAGAAGGGCGTTTTGAGAGGTCTTCACTTCCAGAAGAATTTTCCACAGGACAAGCTTGTTCGTGTTATCAAGGGTGAGGTTTTTGATGTGGCTGTAGACCTTCGTGAAGGCTCAAAGACTTTCGGAAAGCACTATGGAATTCTTCTTTCAGAAGAAAACAAAAAGCAGTTTATGATTCCAAAGGGATTTGCTCATGGATTCTTAGTTGTCAGTGATTATGCAGAGTTCTGCTACAAGGTTACTGATTTCTATCATCCGAATGATGAGGGCGGACTTGCCTTCGACGACCCTGATATTAATGTTCAGTGGCCAATTCCAGAAGGAATGACAAAAGAAGATTTAATCCTTTCTGACAAGGATAAAGTTAACGCAAGCTACAAAGAGTATTGCAAGGAGCATGGAATTCAGTAGTTTCTGAACACGTGCCATATTTAAATTTTGGGAGATGATGATATGCGAGGATTTTTTGCGGGCTTGAAGTTTTTCATAGGCGCTCATAAAGCAGCAAGTATTGCTGTTGCCAGCGTGGTTGGCCTTTCTGCAATAGGTGCAGGAGGATACGGAATCTACAATCTGGTTCATCACGAAAAAGATGACGATGTTGTTATCGAGGTGGTTGTAGACGAAGAGCAGGGTGCTGAGGATGTTTACATTCCAGATTTTGAAAACATTGTGCTCACAAGTGAATCACTTGAAAAGGACTTAACAATTTATATTTCAGACGAGAATGACAATGCTATCACAGGAGTTCCATTTGCGGTAAAGCTTTTGCCAAAAGACAAGGCTTCGGAGCTTCAGACCTACATCGATGCAATCAACGATGTAAACAAGCAGATTGCAGATATCGTTGGTGAAGATGTATCCACAGCTGATAAGCCAGCTGAAGGTGATGCAGCTGCAGAGGAGCCTAAGGAAGAGGCCAAGGAATCTGGTGATGCATCATCAGAGGAGGGGGGCGATGAAAAGCCTGCCGCTCCTTCAGAAGCAGATAGAATCTTGTCTATTCTTCAAAACAGAAATGTTGCCATCACAGTTACAGATGAAAACGGTGATGTTGTAGATAAGCAGAAGAGCAGCATCAAGGATGATCCTCTGTATCAGCTTTATCTCGACAAGGAGACAGCAATCCAGTCCTTTGCCATGGCATTAAAGGATGCCGATGGTCAGGTTTACACAGATGATGATGAAGACGGTGTGATTCAGGAAAAGGATATGACACCTGGCGATTATGTTGCTTGTGTCATGTACGACTTTGATAATCAGCCAATTTATGACCCTCAGAGCTTTGCAACAGATGTCAATGTAAAAGACAAGGTAGAGCTTAAGGTTCAAAAGGAAATCATCAAGCAGGTAAAGAAGGATGCTCCAAAGGAAGATGGTCAGAAGAAAGCGGCCGTTCCAGTGGAGAATACACTTAAGGATACTGTTGAATTTGTAGAATCAAAGAGAGTTGAAAATGGCTCTAGCTCAAAGGGCGTGTCTGGCGCTGATGTTGTAGCACCAAAGACTACAGCCAAGGCTAGCAAAGTGGCTGTAAAAGATAAAGGTAGAGTAAAATCTACTCACAAGCTTCAGGCCAAGGCAGCTGATGAATTTGTAATTACATACAATTATCAGCTTCAGGATGCATCTGGCAAGAACGTTGGAAATCCTGTAAAGGCTAAAGAAGAGAAGCTTAAAAAGGATGCGGTTCCTGCATTTAAGCCAGAGGCTACATACAAATCAGGTAATGTGACCTACAAGCTTGTTAGTGACAAACCAAATCCAGCATATGCAAAGGTTACAGCTGCAGCAACATACACATTTACATACAAAGCTGATGCAGCTCCAGCAGCTACAACTTACAAGATCACAATCAAGTACGAGTTGAAGAAGTTGGATGGAAGCACTACAACAGAAGATGTGAAGGTGCTTGATGTTGCAAAAGACCAGATGCCAGCATGGGATGCTCCAGAAACATACAAGGATATTTATAAAAAGACTGGCTCACCAACTTTTGCAAAAGCAACAGCTGATGCAACATACAAATACACATACACAGAGCAGAAGAAGGAACCTGCAAAGTTCACCTTCAATGTAAAATGTGTAAGTGGTAGTGAAACATTAAGCACTGAATCAGTAACCAAGACTGCAGGTGAAACAGTTTCGCCAAAGACAATCGATGGATATAAATGCACTGATTCAGCAGTTACAGTCAAGGACAATCAGGGTGAAGTAGTTTTCCACTATGAGAAGCTCCAAACAGAGAAGACTGAGGAAAAGACTGAAGAAAAAGGCGATAAGGTTGAAACTGATGATGTAGAAAAGCCTGCTGATTCAACAGATGGTGCCAGAGCCAAAGCAAAGGGACGTCAGGGTGTTTCAAACTTCGCTATAAAGGATGCTCTTTTTGCAGCAAGACTTGTGAGAATTGCAGCTCAGACTCCAGCAGCTTCAGAAGAGGCAGCTACTCTGGATATGACATACAAAGAGGGCGTGTTCACTATTACAGCCAGCAAAAACGTGGGTGATGTAAAGGTAAATGGAACAGCTGTCACAATGAAGGATGGCAAGGGTACATTTACTGCTACAGCAAATGGTGATTACAAGCTCACTGGTACACCAAACTGGTCAGATAAGGTACCAGCAACAGAAACTGAAAAGCTTTATGTGGTATACACAGTATCAGGATTTGGCACAGCTTCTACAGAGCGTCTAAAGGACAAATCAGGAAATGAGTTGTTCCTTGATGAAGGTCTTACAAAGCCAGCTACAGCAGCTGATTACAACAAGGACAAGACCTATTATTACAAGGCTGCCACATACACATATTATGGCTGGCAGACAATTGATGGAAATACATATTACTTCGACAAGAATGCAAATAAAGTGACTGGAACTCAGGTAATTCAGGGTGTTCAGTACGACTTCGGTGCAGATGGAGTGCTTGTTGTAAAGGGTACTGGTATCGATGTTTCCAAGTATCAGGGCAATATCGATTGGAAGTCTGCAAAGTCAGCAGTAAACTTTGCAATTATCCGTTGCGGATATCGTGGTATGTACGATGGACAGCTTCATGAGGATCCATACTTCTACAAGAATATGTCAGGTGCTAAGGCAGCTGGTGTAAACGTTGGTGTTTACATCTACTCAACAGCACTTACAGAGGGCGAGGCAGTTCAGGAAGCTTCAATGGCAGTTGCTATGGCAGCCAAGGCTGGCGGATGTTCATATCCAATCTTCCTTGATATGGAGGATACAGTCAGAGGACAGAGTGGTCTTTCAACAGAGCAGAGAATGGCCATTGTAAATGCATTCGTAACAACTGTACAGTCATCAGGTTACAGAGCAGGCTTCTACTGCAGCAAGAACTGGATGACAGCCAGAATGAATGCTGGTGCAATTCCTGGTTCATGCAGTATTTGGATTGCACAGTACAACACTTCATGTACTTACTCTGGTAGAAAGAACATTTGGCAGTATTCAAGCAAGGGTTCAGTACCGGGAATTAAAGGTTACGTTGATATGAATAAAGCGTTCTAATCGACTTGGACAAAATTAATATGAATAATAAAAATACAAATATTGAAACAAATAAAAAAGTATTTCGCTTTGTAAGTAGCGTGGTTTTAGTAGCAGTACTAGCCACGCTCTTTGGCGTTATGTGGTATTTGCGTTTGCAAAACCTTATGAATCCATATACAAGATTTATGGGAAAAGGAAATTATCTGATGATTGGCCTCTATGGAGTCCTTACAATTTTGGTAATCAATACCTTCAAGGGCTTTAGCATAGGAAGTGGCAGAATCTCAATCCTTACAATGTCTCAGGCTATTGCCATGGGCCTTGTAAACGGATTAGAGTTTATAATCATCATTTTGATGACACGTATCAAGGCACTGATGTGGATGACACTTGGATATATCATTGTTCTCACATTGGTGGATGCAGTTGCAGTGCTTGCTGTTACATTTGTAAGCACAAAGGTTTATAGAATGATTTTCCCACCATTCACAATTTTGAACATCTTCGGTCAGTACGAAAATGATCTTGTTATCAAGATGAATCGTCGTGGAGATAAATACAGAATTACAGGGGAAATGAGCTGCAGAGAGTCTTTGGAAAAAATCACCAAAGAGCTTGAAAACTATGATGCAGTTCTCATTAACGATGTTCCATCGGAAATCAGAAATGATATTGTAAAGGCTTGCTTTGCAACAGATAAAAGAGTTTACTTCACACCAAAGATTTCAGATATTCTCATAAAGGGTTCAGAGGAGGTTAACCTTTTTGATACACCTCTTTACCTTTGCAAGAATGTTGGTATGGATGGAATTTCTTCTGCAATCAAGCGTATGGGCGATATTTTGATTTCAAGTATCGGAATCATTCTTACATCACCAATCATGCTTGTGACAGCTATACTTATCCACAATTATGATGGCGGTCCGGTATTTTATAAACAGACTCGCTGCACAATAGGTGGAAAAGAATACAAAATTATGAAGTTCCGATCGATGATTACAGATGCCGAGAAGGATGGCAAGGCACGACTTGCCAGTGTAAACGACGATAGAATTACTCCAATCGGACATTTTATTCGTGCAACACGTATTGATGAGCTTCCACAGTTCTTCAATATCTTTAAGGGAGAAATGTCTGTCGTTGGTCCTCGTCCAGAGCGTCCGGAAATCATTGCTGAATATGTAAAGGAAGTGCCAGAATTTGCTTTCCGTACCCATGTAAAGGCAGGTCTTACCGGCTATGCTCAGGTATACGGCAAGTACAACACCACATCCTACGATAAACTTAAGCTGGACATGATTTACTGTGAAAAGTGTTCGGTACTTTTGGATATCCAGCTTATTCTTATGACTCTTCGCGTCATTTTTACAAAGGATGCCACTGAAGGTGTAGAGGAAGGTGCCACCGACGCAAACGTACGTAAAACTCAGTAGAGAAAGACTTGTTTATGAAAAAAGCATTGATGCATGCGCACACAGCGTATATGGTAACGCAATTTAATATTGACAATATCAAGATTCTGCAGTCACTTGGCTACACGGTAGATGTGGCTTGCTGCTGGGGAGACGACGATAGTGCCCTCAGTCCTGAGGCTATGAAGGAGCGCCGCCAGAAGCTTAACGATATGGGCTGTAGAATCATCGAAACTGCCAGTCTTAGAAAGATATTCAATTTTAGTGAACTTTCCAAGGCATACAAGCAGATAAAGACTGAGGTAGAGGCTAATCAGTATGAAATTGTCCACACTCAGTCGCCTATAGGCGGAGTGATATGTCGCCTGGCCTGCCGAAAAGCTAGAAAGCTTTACGGGACAAAGGTCATCTATGCGGCTCACGGCTTCCATTTCTTTAAGGGAGCTCCACTTAAGAACTGGATAGTTTTTTATAATGTGGAAAAGTGGTGCAGCAGATTCACCGACCTGTTGATAACCATCAATAAAGAGGACTACAAAAACGCCAGAAAATTCAAGGCAGAAAATGTTGCATTGATACATGGGGCTGGTGTTGATACAAACAAATTTGTGGCAAGTGATGGTGCAAGGGCAAAAGTTCGAAAAGAGCTTGGTATAGACGATGATACTATCGTGCTTCTTTCAGTTGGTGAGCTGATTCCTAGAAAGAATCACACCGAGGTTCTTCGAGCTTTAAAGATTATGAAGGACAATGGCACATTGCTGACTCCTGAAAGTGATGAGCGTGTTCAGCCAAAGTACAAGCTGAAATATCTCATTGCAGGACGAGGCAAAATTCAAAAACAGCTACAGGAAGAAATCGCTCATCTTGGACTTGGGGATTATGTCCAGATGCTTGGTTTTAGAAGGGATGTGGCAGATGTTTTTGCAGCCAGCGATATATATGTTTTCCCATCACATCAGGAAGGTCTTCCTGTTGCTTTGATGGAAGCAATGTCTGTTGGAATGCCAGTTGTCTGCAGTAAAATCCGTGGCAACACAGATTTGATAAATGATGGTGTAGGCGGATATTTATTTGATTCTAAAAATGTCAAGACGCTTGTTACAGCTTTGGGGAAGGCTTTGGCTGATAATTCAGCCAGACGAGCAGAGATGGGACAGACAAATATTGAAACCATGAAATCGTTTGACAAAGAGAAGGTCAATGAGGAGATGAAGGGGATTTATGAAAGTCTTACACGTATCTAAATCGAGCACCTATTCAGGCATGGAAAATGTAGCAATCAACATCATGAAATCTATGCCTGACGAAGTGGAGTGTATGTACCTTACAGCTACTGGCTCAATTGAGGCCAAGCTGCTGGATAATGATTTGCCTTACATTGGCGTGGAAAAAGTGGATGAAAAGGCAATTAAAAGAACTATTGAGGACTACAAGCCAGATATCATTCATGCATATGAATATGATTGTAGCCTTATGTGTACAAAGGTGACAGATGAAATTCCTATTATCAGTCACCTGTATTCGCTCCCAAAATGGGTGCAGAAGATTGGTCCAAAATCTGTGGTCTACGGCGGAGCCTGCAAAAACTTCGCAAAGATTATTCTTCCAGACAAACATGTGGAGGAAAAGGCCTGGTTTAAGGACCAGATGAAAGGTAAGACCGTGGTGCTTGGCGTACCGTTCAACGCAGTTGCTGTGTTTGAAAGAGGCTATATGGCCGGCACCGATATGACAAAAGAAAAACTTGAAGGTTACAAGTCTGATTTGCTTTTTGTGGGATACTTAACTGAGGATAAAAATCCTTATGAGTTTGTCAGAATTGTGGCAGAAATAAAAAAGACCCACCCTGATATTAAGGCAGTTATGGTGGGCGGTGGTGATTTGGGTTCAGAATGCCTGGATTTAATCGGAAAGCTAAAGTTGCAGGACACATTGAAAATGGCAGGAATGCAGCACAATCCATACATCTACATGAATCAGACAAAGGTGGTGGTTATTCCATCCAAGTTTGAAGGCTATGGCATGGTGGCACCAGAGGCTATGGCTTTTGGCAAGCCGGTAGTTGCCAGCTGTGTAGGTGGATTAAAGGTAACTGTGGACGATAATTGTGGAAAACTGTGCGGTACAGACAAGAAACCTGTGGATAGAGAGGCTTTCATAGCAAATATTACAGAGCTCTTGGACAATAGCGAGATTTATCGCATGAAATCCGAGGGTGCTAGAAGGCGTGCCAAGGACCTAAACAACTTTGACACGTATATGGAAGAGATTGTAAAGATTTATGAGGAAGTTAAAAACACTGCTAAATAAGCTAAAAAGTGCAGATTTCATACTTGTGACATTGTCTACAGTAGCATGCTCGGCAATGTCATTTGTATTTAGTGTATATTCAAAATCTATCGTGCCTACATTCCCACTTGGAATCTACAGCACCTGCCTGATTGTGCAGACCTATATGAACTATGCTCAGTTTGGTGTGCTAAATGCCTACAACAGGGATTATCCACAGGCTCTGGGACGAAAGGATTATGATAATGCAGCCAAGCTGAAAAATACAGCCATGACATTTATGCTGCTGATATATTTGGCTATATTTATCGTGTTCGAAGCCTGGGTTTTGATTAGATATCACGGCACCATCGGTGTGGACCAATACAAAACCTACTATGCATTTGGTTATGCCATGTGTCCAGTGATGATTCTGCTGAAAAGTTTTGATGATATGTCAAATGCCACAGTCAGAATGAATGGTAAGTACAACAAATCAGCAATTATCGGATTCATCCGAACTGTGATGGCTCTTGGAATTGGTGTGCTGGGCCTGAAAGCTTTTGGATATTACGGCTTATATGCAATGACAGCATCCTCTGCAATTCTTGGAATTCTTCTGTTTCACAAGGATTCCTTCAAGGGAGCAAAGCTGGATTTTGATCTTTCATATATGAAGGTGATGATTCTTGGAGGATTGCCACTTCTCATAAACAGTTTGATTTGGACAATAGTTCAGAACGTGGATAAACACGTTATACTTACATTTTTGGATACAGACGCTTTGGGAGTTTATTCTGTGCCAACCATGGGATTTACCACAATGGTGCTTGTGCCACAGACTATCTCTCAGGTGTTTTACATAAAGGTTTCTCATCTTTACGGTGCCAACCAGGATGAAAAGGAACTTCTGGACAAGGCAGGATATTTCACAAGTATCACTGCTGTGATTTCCGGTGCTGCCTGTCTATTTGTATTTTACGTTATGCCAATTTTTGTACATTACTTTATGCCGATGTACACCGATGGTACAGCTGCCACTCAGATTCTTGTTATCGGTGTGGCAATATATTCCACAACAATGCTTTTTGGAAATATCTTCAGCGTTTTAAAATTGAACAAATCCCTGATAGCAAATTCAGTGGCACTTTGTATTTTCAATGTAATTTTTTCAAGTGCCTTGGTAGTGTTCGTGGAGAGAAGCATCAATATGGTGGCAATAGGAACAGGTCTTTCCTACGCTTTATATTCATTGCTTTTGATAGTGAAGCTTGCCAGAAGATTCAAATATTCTATGACAAAACTATTAATAAACAGCTGGGTACCAATGATTGCCATAGTTGCGCCAGGCGTAATCTTCTACATGATGTTTGACAATCTGTACCTTGCAGCGGTCCTGGCTATGTTTACCGCACTATGTGTTTGTGGTATACTTCTAAAGTTAAGATTCTCAAAATAGGAAAACTAGGTTCTTCTGTGATTTTTAGCAAAACAGAAATCTGGTTTAGGAGCAAATAAATGTACACATTATGTTTTATGGCGAGACGTCCATTCGATGATTTTTCGCCTGCGGTATACAAGAAGATAAAAGAAAATCACGATCAGTCTACAAAGGGTGTGTTCATCACCTGCGACAGCAAGGAAACCAAATATATCTATGATAAATTTGGCAAGGATGAAGTGACCGTCTGCGAGATTTCAGAGTTTATGAATGCTCATTGGGATGAGTTCACTATCGAAAAGCTTGCAGAGTACGAAAAGAAATATGATGCCGCTCCAATGTGGCAGTATATCTATACAGACAGATTTTTAATTTACAGAGATTATGATTATTGCGTGCACACAGCAGCAGGTCTATTTGCTTTCTGGGAGCACGTTTTCACTACATACAAAGTGGATTTCTTCTACGATGAAGTTATCGCCACACTTCTCACCTACACAGCATATCTGGTAGGAAAGAAGACAAATACAGGTTATTATTCATTGATGTTCATGCGTGCCTGTGGCATGGATTTGACACATCACTACATTTTGAATGATCCTTTCGAGAAGATGTACAACTTCCCACAGGATTATGCAAATATCCCTGTTACAGAGGATCAGAAGGCAAAGGCAGAAGCATTCCTTTCAAGTTTTGAAGAAAAGCATTCCAAGCCAGCGTTTATGCAATTCTCAGGCAAGAAGCCAAAATGGAAGGCAAGATTTTTCGTTTTGCCATTCTTCTATCTGAGACAGCGCTACTTCAATCCCTTCACAAGGGACAAGGGTTCTTATATTTATTACAAAGCATACGAGCAGACACTTGATCCAATCAAGTGGTATTTCAGATATAAAAAGGCTAAGAAGTATTTCAAGAAGGCTGATTTTTCAAAGAAATTTGTGTATTTCCCACTTCACCTTCAGCCTGAGGCCACCACAATTGTGTGTGCCCAGAAATACGAAAAGCAGCTGTATTTCATAGACAACCTGGTAAAGTCACTTCCAGCAGATACAGTGCTTTATGTGAAGGAACATTATTCCTTCCTTGGAATCAGAGACAACAGCTTCTACGAAGCGTTTAGTCAGTATCCAAACGTGGTTCTCATTGATCCGTGGGAGGATTCAATAAAGCTCATCGAAAAAAGTCAGTGCGTAGCTACCCTCACCGGTACTGCCGGACAGGAGGCAATGTTGCTTCGTCATCCTGTATTTATGAGCGGCGAAATCGTCTACACTGGTGCCCCAGGGGTTATGAAGCTAGACGAGGTATTTGGAAACTATCAGCAGGCTATGGCAAGCTATCGTAAGCCAAGCCGCGAGGAAATCATACAGTACCTGGCAGTATATATGAGCTGTGCTCGCCCAGGAAACACATATGTAATGAGTGAAGCTCGCCTCAACGACGAGAACATATCGTTGGTAGCGAAATCTATGTACGAATATTTCGTTGAGATGAAACCTAATTCTTAAAATTCGAATTTGGTTGAGAAATAAAAAGCGTAAAAATATTTTAAGGCAGCGTGAAAATGTTGGAAGGCGCGAGCAAGGAGGAAATATGGCAAAAGTTTTAGTTACAGGATCTGATGGATTCATCGGTTCTCATTTAGTAGAAGAGTTGGTAAAGCGTGGCTATGAAGTACGTGCTTTCGTTTACTACAATTCATTTAATAACTGGGGATGGCTTGACACACTCCCAAAGGATATCATGGATCATGTTGAGGTATTCGCAGGCGATGTCCGCGATCCAAATGGTGTCCGCGAATCTATGAAGGGTGTGGACGCAGTGTTCCACTTGGCAGCACTTATTGCCATTCCATTTTCATACCATAGCCCAGATGCTTATGTAGACACAAACATCAAGGGAACTTTGAATGTGCTCCAGGCTGCTAGAGACCTTGGTACACGTGTCCTTGTTACTTCTACATCAGAGGTTTACGGTACAGCACAGTATGTGCCAATCGACGAGAAGCATCCATATCAGGGCCAGTCACCATATTCAGCAACAAAAATTGGTGCAGACAGACTTGCAGAGTCATTCTATCGTTCATTCGATTTGCCTGTTACAATTGTGCGTCCATTCAATACTTTCGGACCACGTCAGTCAGCTCGTGCGGTTATTCCTACAATCATCACACAGCTTCTTGCAGGTAAGGAAGAGATTAAGCTTGGTAGCCTTACACCAACACGTGATTTCAACTATGTAAAAGATACAGCCCACGGCTTCATCGCTATGTACGAAAGCGATAAGACAATCGGACAGGAAATCAATATTGCAACACAGAAGGAAATCTCTATCGGACAGCTTGC
>CAMJBT010000030.1 GCA_946403965.1 uncultured Pseudobutyrivibrio sp.
AACCAGCTCCAGCAGCAATTCTGTGCTTTCTGCTAGGATTTAGTAATTTTGGATTTTCTCTCTCTGCTGGAGTCATAGAAAGAATGATTGCTTCAATGTGTGCTAGTTTTTTATCATCCACCGCATTTTCAAGCTGTGACATCTGGGAAGCATTTATTCCAGGCATCATACCAAGAATTGATGTTAATCCACCCAGCTTCTTCATTTGCTCCATAGAAGTAAGATAATCATTAAAATCAAATGATGCTTTCTTAACTTTTTTTGAAAGCGCTAATGCTGCATCTTTATCGATTTCCTGTTCAGCTTTTTCAATAAGAGAAAGAACATCTCCCATACCAAGTATTCGACTAGCCATTCTATCTGGATGAAACTGTTCCAAATCAGAAAGCTTTTCGCCCATACCTGCATATAAAATAGGCTTTCCAGTAACTGCCTTTATCGAAAGAGCTGCACCACCTCGTGTATCACCATCAAGCTTTGTGATGATAACACCATCAATGCCAATTTTTTCATCGAATGTCTGAGATACATTAACAGCATCCTGACCTGTCATGGCATCAACTACCAAAATTGTGTTGAGGATTTCAATATTGGACTTGATTGACTCAAGCTCATTCATCATATCCTCATCTATATGAAGACGGCCTGCTGTATCAAAAATAACTACATCAAAGCCGTTCTTCTTGGCATATTCCATAGCTTCTTTAGCTATTTTAACAGGCTTTTCTTTATCTCCTAAAGAGAAAACCTCAACCTGTTGTTTCTTTCCGTTTACCTGTAACTGCTCAATAGCAGCTGGACGATATATATCGCAGGCAACCAAAAGAGGTTTCTTACCACGTTGCTTAACTTTTCCTGCAAGCTTTGCTGTGGTAGTTGTTTTACCAGCACCCTGGAGACCTACCATCATAATTGTAGTGATGGTTCCACCAGTGCCATATGTAATATCAGTAACATCTGAGCCCATAAGATTTACAAGCTCTTCGTTAACAATCTTAATAACCATCTGCCCTGGGTTCAAACCATTCATAACGTCAGAACCAATGGCACGCTCTGTAACAGTATTAACAAACTTCTTAACTACTTTAAAATTTACATCCGCTTCAAGAAGGGCCATCTTTACTTCTTTTAAAGCAGCCTTTACATCTGTCTCTGTAAGTCTACCCTTACTTCTCAGATTCTTAAAAACCCCTTGAAGCTTTTCTGATAATGAATCAAAAGCCATATATTATAATTCCTCTAAAATCGAACTAGATAACCTTGAGATTTCTGATAGTGTTTCTTTATCAGCATTCCCCGTTGTAAGTTCATTTATGCGAATGACATCCGCTCGAATATTCATAAATTTATCTACTAAATGAAGTCTAGATTCGTAATCTTCCAGCTGATGATCACATCGTTTTAAAAGATCATGAACACCCTGTCTGGATATTGATAAAGCATCAGCAATCTCTGATAAAGATAAATCCTCTAATATACTCATCTCATAAACATTTCGCTGATGTTCTGTCAAAAGCTCACCATAGAAATCATATAAATAACCAGATTTAATCTTATCTTCCATGTCTCTCCTTTATCACCGGACACTAATATACTATATAAATAAAATAGTGTCAAGTAGAATTCCTTGACACTATTATTAAATCTATGCTTTAACTTTAAAGACTTGTACGAACAATCTTTGGCTTATAACCGCCTTCATCAAGAGCCTTGATAATCTGTCCTTTGTGATCTGTACCAAAAGCTTCAAGAGTGATGCGAAGTTCAACCGCTGCAGAACGATTTGTTGTAACGAACTGATTGTGCTCAAGTTTTATAACATTACCCTGCTGATCTGCAATAAGCTGTGAAACCTTTGCAAGCATTCCTGGTTTATCAGGTAGAAGGACTGATACTGTAAAGATTCTATCTCTAAAAATAAGACCTTGTTGAACAACTGATGACATTGTTATAACATCCATGTTTCCGCCTGAAAGAACAGAAACAACTCTCTTACCCTTGAAATCTAAATGGTTCAAAGCAGCTACTGTAAGTAGACCAGAATTTTCAACTACCATCTTATGATTTTCTACCATATCAAGGAAAGCAACAATAAGTTCATCGTCATCAATTGTGATAATCTCATCGATATTTTCCTGAAGATATGGGAAGATATTTGAGCCAGGTGTTTTAACAGCTGTACCATCGGCAATTGTATTAACAGAACCAAGTGTAGTAACCTCTCCTTTTTCAAAAGAAGCCTTTAGAGAAGCAGCTCCACTAGGCTCAACACCTATAACCTTAATCTTTGGATTTAAAAGCTTTGCAAGTGTAGAAACACCAGTTGCCAATCCGCCGCCACCAATTGGAACAAGGATATATTCCACAAGTGGTAGCTCCTTGAATATTTCCATTGCAATTGTGCCTTGGCCTGTGGCAACAGCCAAATCATCAAATGGATGAATAAATGTATAGCCGTGCTCTTCTGCAAGCTGATATGCATAATCACAAGCCTCGTCATAAACATCACCATGAAGAACCACTTCCGCGCCATAGCTCTTTGTACGGTTCACTTTAATAAGTGGAGTTGTTGTAGGCATTACAATTGTTGCCTTTACACCATACTTTGCAGCTGCGTAAGCAACACCCTGCGCATGATTTCCAGCTGAAGCTGTAATTAATCCTTTTGCTCTTTCTTCATCAGTGAGTGTGCTAATTTTGTAATAAGCACCTCTCAGCTTATAAGCTCCTGTGAGCTGCATATTCTCTGGCTTGAGATATACATCATTACCTGATTTTTCGCTGAAGTAATCGCTGTAAACTAGTTTTGTCTCGTGTGTCACCTCTGTAACGATTCTAGAGGCTTCTTCAAATTTGTCCAAAGTAAGCATGTCTTTTCTCCCTCTACGACATTTGTTATTCAGCGTAGAACAAAGCATTAACAAAATCGTCTGCGTTGAACTTTTCTAAGTCGTCTATTGTTTCTCCAATACCAATGTATTTTACTGGCAATTTTAACTCAGATTGTATTGCAATTGCAATACCTCCTTTTGCAGTTCCATCAAGTTTTGTAAGAACAATACCAGAAATATCTGTAACCTCCGAGAATTCCTTGGCCTGAACAAGGGCATTTTGACCTGTTGTACCATCAAGTACAATAAGTGTTTCCCTGTATGCCTCTGGGAATTCTCTAGAGATAGTGTTGTTAATCTTAGAAAGCTCATTCATGAGATTTTTTTTGTTGTGAAGACGGCCTGCTGTATCAACAAGCAGCACATCAACGCCTCTAGCTTTTGCTGCGTGCACCGCATCATATACTACTGATGCAGGATCTGAGCCTTCTGGCCCTCCCACAAAATCAACTGATGCTCTCTCAGCCCACTCTTTAAGCTGTTCAGAAGCTGCAGCTCTAAAGGTGTCTGCGCCAGCCACCATAACTTTCTTGCCGGAAGCTTTTAGCTTACCAGCAAGTTTGCCTATAGTTGTTGTCTTTCCAACTCCATTTACACCAATAACAAGCACAACAGAAGTTTTCTTTTCAAAATCAAAGCTAGTCTCATCTAAAGCCATTTGATTTTTGATTTCATTTATGAGAAATTCTTTACATTCTGCAGGCTCTTTAATGTGCTCTTTTTTCACAGCTTCCTTTAAATCTTCAAGGATTGTTTCTGTTGTACGCACACCAATATCACCCATAATAAGAACTTCTTCCAGCTCTTCATAGAAATCCTCGTCGATATTTGTAAATCCATTAAAAACATAGTCAATAGATTTAATAAAATTGTCTCTAGTCTTTGTAAGTCCGTTTACCAGACGTTTCCAAAAGCTTATTTTTTCTGCCATATTTTTTAATCATCCAATTGCGATTCAATAAGGTTAACTGATACAAGGGTTGAAACCCCCTTTTCCTGCATAGTAATACCAAACAGTCTATCTGCAGCGTTCATTGTACCTCTACGGTGCGTAATTACGATAAACTGAGTATTCTTTGTAAGCTTATGCAAGTAATTTGCGAATCTATCTACGTTTGCATCATCAAGGGCTGCCTCAATCTCGTCGAGAAGACAGAATGGTGATGGCTTTAGATTCTGAATAGCAAATAAAAGTGCAATTGCTGTAAGGGATTTCTCGCCACCGGACATCTGCATCATATTGATAAGCTTCTTTCCTGGTGGTTGAGCATTTATGATAATACCTGTCTCAAGTAAATTCTCTTCATCAACAAGAGCTAACGATCCGTGACCGCCTCCGAACAATTCTTTAAATGCTTTATCGAATTCTCGCTGAATATCCTTAAATCCAGCTTCAAATTGTTTTTTCATTCCCTCATCAAGTTCTTCAATGATGCGAACTAATGAAGCCTCTGCCTCAACTAAATCATCATGCTGCCCCTTAAGGAAATTGTAACGCTCAGAAAGCTCTTTAAATTCTTCTATAGCATTTACATTAACGTTCCCCATTGCACGGATTGCATTTTTAATTTTACTAGCATCCTTCTTCATCTGATCCAAATCGTTGAATTCAGGATCTTTTAAATCTTCAGCATTGTGATAGGTAAGCTCATATTCATTCCACATGTAATTATTTTGATAAGCTATAGCATCATTTATCTTATCCTTCTGTGAATCAAGACGATAGCACTCCTTATCCAATTCTGCAATTCTATCAGATATTTCCTGACGCTGTTCAAAGAAATTCTTGTGAGAACTATTAAGTTCGTCCCTTTTTGCAACTGTCTCTTTAATTTTAGTTTCCAGCTCGCCAAAAGATGTGTCAGAAGCAGCAATTGTATTTTTAATCTCTTCTATGCGATTTCTTTTAGCCTCAGTCTCCTCTTTTGAAGAAAGAGCATTTTCCTGAATTGTAGCAATATCATTATTGCATTTTTCAATTTCAGAAGTAACACGCTCTATATTTTGACGAACAAAATCAACATTGCTTCTTGCATATGCTTCTTCATTTAAGACTTCTGACATAGCTCTATTTACAGAAGTCTCCATGTAGGTCTTTTCATCTACTTCATCAGAAAGCTTTTGAATTTCGGCTTTGAGTTCTGCCTCCTTAGCCTCTGATTCCTGTTTTTCTATTTCGATTTCCTTTTTACCTGAAGCAATTTCAGTAAGCTGTGCTTCCAACTCTTCGCTTTCTTTTGAAAGACCTTCGTAGGCTGTTAAGCTTTCTTTTTTCTGTTCATTTGCTCTGTCCAAATTAAGCTTAGCAGTATTCAATGCAATAGCTGCCTCATTAAGAAGATTTGTATTCTCTTCTCTATCAGATTCTAAAAGAGCTGCAGCTGTGTCAATTTCATCAAAATGTTTTTTCAACTTATCCATTTCGTCAGAAAGAACATCAAGCTTTTTCTCAAGCTCTTCTATCTCACGATTTCTTCCAAGAAGATTTGACTTATTCTTGAAATGTCCACCAGTCATTGAACCACCTGGTGCCAGGTATTCACCATCAACAGTGACAATATGGATACTATAATTATTCTTCTTTGCAAGAGCTATAGCCGAATCAATATTGTCTGTAACCACAACTCTACCAAGAAGATAAGCAACTACACCATCAAACTTGCTATCACATGATACAAGCTCTGACGCAAGCCCAAGAACACCCTTTTCTTTAAGAACTTCTGTCTTTTTAAAGTTACCTCTGCCATCTACAGAAGTAAGAGGCAAAAATGTAGCTCGTCCAAGTTTATTTTCCTTTAAAAATGAAATAAGCTTTTTAGCACAAGCTTCATCGGCTGTGACAATATTTTGAATATTGCCACCAAGAGCTGTTTCAATAGCCATTTCATATTTCTTTTCTACATGGATAAGATCGGAAACAACGCCCTCGATGCCTTGAATCTTTCCCTTTTGTTCCATAACCTTGCGAGTAGAATTTCCATATCCCTCGTAACGTTCTGCAATATTTTTAATAGACTCAAGTCTTGTCTGAACACGAGCAAACTCATCTTTTTTGATTTGAAGCTGTTCAGAAGTATATTTGCTTTTATTTTTCCATTCAACAGACTTTTCAGCAAATTCCTTGTCTTTGTCCTGAAGCTGTAATAAATTTTCTTGGGCCTGTTTAAATTCATCTTCTGCCAAAGAAACAGCAATATCCAAATCTTCTTCTCTTGTCTTACGCTCTAAAAGACGCTGAGTAAGTTTTGCCTTTCGGATATTTGTCTGCTCTAGCATTGTCTCAAGACGCTGTTCTTTAGACTTAATTGAGGCTCTATTACTAAGCAATTCCATAATAGCTTTATTGTCAGCATCAATCTTTTCGTTATTTGAGTTGATAGCTGATTGTAACTCTGAATAGTTTGCTTTTACAGAATTAAGTCGCTCTAATGCCTCATCTAATGTCTTATCTAAAGATTCCTTCTCTATATTAAAATCTGCAAGTTGCTTTTCCTTTTCAGCCTTATCAGCCTCAATTTCAGCTATACGAGAAACCTGTACCTCTTCAGAGGCATTTGCAGAACGAATCTGTTCCTCTAAAAGAGCAATTTCATTTTCCAATTTACCTTTGAGCAATGTGGAATCAGACTGTTCCTGCTTTAAGTTTTCAATTTGAGTATCTAAATCAGATATCTCCTGTTCTAATGAGTCATATTTTACCCTAATTTCTTCTTGGGCCTTTTTGCTACTCTCTAATTGTTCTGAAGCAATCTTGAAATTATTCTGGACACCTTCTAAGTCGGCTGTCAAACGATCAACTTCGAGAAGAAATGTATTTACATCTATTTTTTTCAAATCTTCTTTGAACTTTAAATATTTTTTAGCATCTTCCGATTGCTTTTCAAGAGGTCCAATTCGACGTTCCTGCTCTGATAAAATATCATTAACTCTGACAAGATTTTCTCTTTCGCTTTCCAGCTTCTTTACTGATGCAGCCTTACGCTTTTTGTATTTGACAATACCTACTGCTTCATCAAAAAGCTCACGTCTATCTTCTGGTTTTCCAGAAAGGATTTTTTCAATCTGTCCCTGTCCAATAATTGAGTATCCTTCCTTACCAACACCAGTATCGTAAAATAGCTCTGATACGTCTTTTAAACGACATGGTGCACCATTAAGCAAATATTCACTTTCACCTGAACGATAAACACGACGGGCAATTGTAACTTCTTCATAATCAACAGGAAGCACATGGTCACTATTATCCATTGTAAGTGCAACATAGGCATATGACAGAGGACTTCTTGCCTCTGTTCCAGCAAAAATGATATCCTGCATCGAAGCACCACGGAGCTGCTTTGCTGATTGCTCACCCAACACCCATCTCACAGCATCTGCTACATTACTTTTACCAGAGCCATTAGGTCCTACGATACCCGTAATACCATTGTGAAATTCAAACTTCATCTTTTTAGCAAAAGACTTGAATCCATAAACCTCAATACTTTTTAAGTACATATTATTCCCCTATAATTTTAATAGAATCTTCTTTGTGAAGTCGCATTAAGCCCTCATAAGCAGCTTCTTGCTCAGCAGCCTTTTTTGTGCTACCAATACCTGTACCAAGAATACGAGTGCCCATTTTAGCTCGAACTTCGAACTGTTTCGCATGGTCTGGGCCTGATTCAGAGATTAACTCATATGTGAGTGCCTCTTTGAAATTTCCCTGTACAACCTCCTGTAGTCTGGTTTTACTATCATAAAACAGCTGCTTGTGTTCAATATCATTTAAAACAAAACGATGAATATATTTAGATGCAGGCTCCATACCGCCATCAAGATAAATAGCACCTATAGTCGCCTCGAATGCATCAGACAAAATAGATTTTCTGGTTCGACCGCCAGTCATGTCCTCTCCCTTCGAGAGAAGAACATAATCTCCCAGACTAATCTCTTTACAGATATAGGCAAGTGTTGGCTCGCACACAATACTTGCTCTAAGCCTAGATAACTTTCCTTCGTTAAGATCGGTATAATTTAGATACAAAAACTCACTAGAAACTATTTCAAGCACAGCATCACCTAAAAACTCAAGTCTCTCATTATCAGAGAGTTTTTTCATGTGATGTTCGTTAGCATATGAGCTATGAGTAAGGGCCTGGCGTAATAAGCTTTCGTCTCTAAACTCGTACCCGATGGTCTTTTGAAATTCCTTTAAATCCTTCAAATTTTACCTCCTGAGTTTAAAATGGTGTCCAGCACAGCTGGACACCAGCAATATCATTTTTACTTTTCTGCAACAGTCTTTTTGATAAGCTCTACAGCATCACCAACAGTTGAAAGCTTTTCAGCTGCATCTGTATCAACTTCAATATTAAGCTTCTCTTCAACACCCATGATAATCTGGAAAACATCAAGAGAATCTGCACCAAGATCATCTACAAAAGTAGTAGACTCCTTGATTTCAGCTGTATCTACATTAAGTACCTCAGCAATAATCTCCTTTAATAATTCGAATTCCATGTTTTAATCCTCCTTATTCTTTTCTATAACAATATTATCTCTAATTAACTCATTGATCTTTTGCTGTTTGAAGGTAACACACTGGAAAATAGTGTTTTTTACCTCGCCAGCCTTTGCACTACCATGTGTCTTTACCACAAGGCCATTAAGTCCAAGAAGTGGAGCTCCACCGTATTGTGTAGCATCAAATGATTTCAGTGTGGTTTTTAATGCCGGAAGTGCCAAAGCAGCTCCAATCTTTGAGCGAAGTGAGCTCATTAAACCGCCTTTGATTACATTAATCAGTGTGCTTGCAACACCTTCGTATAATTTAAGCATTGCGTTTCCTACAAAACCATCACATACAACTACATCTGCACCACCATTTGGGATTTCCCTAGACTCTATTCCGCCAATAAAATTAATATCTTTGCATTCTTTGAGAAGTGGCATAGTCTCTTTTACAAGAGCATTTCCCTTCTCTTCCTCTGCACCATTATTAACTATAGCTACACGAGGATTCTTAATTCCTAGTGCTTTTTCCATATAAATGCTTCCCATCTTGGCAAACTGAACAAGATGGCTGCTACGACAATCAACGTTAGCTCCTGAATCAGCCAAAAGGCAAACACCATTTTTAGTAGGTATGACCGCACCAAAAGGAGCTCTTTCGATACCACGAATACGCCCCACAATGCCTAATCCACCTACTAGAAGCGCGCCCGAATTACCAGCAGATACAAAAGCATCTGCCACACCGTCTTTTACAAGATGAAGGCCAACTACCATTGAAGAATCCTTTTTTTTCTTGATGGCCATAACAGGATGCTCGGCAGTCTCTATAACCTCTGTAGCATTTTTTATTTCAATTCTTTCTTTTGGATAAGAATAAGAAGATAATTCGTTATTTATAATATCTTCTTTTCCTACAAGAATCACTTTGACATCTTTATTAAGATTTACCGCATCGACAGCACCTTGAACCATTTCAGAAGGAGCATTGTCTCCGCCCATAGCATCTAATGCAACAACTGTATAATCGCTCATAACAATCCCTTTCTTACATACTGCTAAAAGTATACTTTATATGGAATTAGATTTCAAACATCTATGTTAATTTGACTAAAGATAATTAGAAAGAAAGCCCCTCGCTTACACGAGGGGCGACTCAATACGTAAATTATTCTACTGTAATGATTTCTTTCTTGTTGTAAGATCCGCAGTTCTTGCAGACTCTGTGAGGAACCATAAGCTCGCCGCACTTGCTGCACTTAACGAGTGTTGGATTGCTCATCTTCCAATTTGCTCTTCTTTTATCTCTTCTTCCCTTAGAAGATTTGTTCTTTGGACAAATAGACATGCTATTTCACCTCCTTAAAGCTATTAAAGACATCTAAAAATTGTGCCATTCTAGGATCCAAGACTGTATCGTCACAATCACAAGACTCAGTGTTTCGATTCTTGCCACAGACCGGGCAAATACCCTTACAGTCATCCTGGCACAATATCTTTGCCGGGAAATTCACTAAGATCTCGTTTAAAATCAGTTCATCTATATTGATGTCTTCCCCTTCAATGAATGAATAAGGGCCAAGCTCTTCATCAGGAACCACTTCTCCATCAGAAACCTGAACAGTCTCATCAGAAGAAATCATAACCTTAAAAGAAACAGGCGCTAAGCATCTATCACACGCTCCAGTAATAGTACACTCTGTAGCAAAAGTGATATGTAGCTTGCCATTACCAATCATAGATGCAACTACTTCAAATGGCTCTACGTGATTGATAGAAAACTCACTGCCAAGATAAGAAAAATCCTTTATGTCACATATGCCAGTAAACTTCTTACTTGAATCAGTTAATGAAGTAATATCTTTTATAGAAATCTTCATAAATATCTCCTATCCACACTTTGTCAATTATACATAGCTAAAATATAGTTGTCAAACCTTTTCTTGAAAATTTATTAGATTATTTACCAGAAACAATATCTGCTGTATCTCTAGCAATCATAACCTCTTCATTTGTAGGAATAACAAATACCTTAACTTTTGAAGAATCAGATGAAATAAGAGTATCATCTGGTGTACTTTCATTTCTCTTTGGATCAATTTCAACGCCCATAAAGCCAAGGTGTGAACATACCTTATTACGAAGGCCTGCATTATTTTCTCCAAGACCTGCAGTAAAGCAAATCATATCTACACCGTTCATTGCTGCAGCGTATGCACCAATGTACTTAGCAATACGATATGCAAGCATATCCATAGCAAGTTGTGCTCTCTCATTTCCTTCTGCAGATGCTGTCAGAAGATCTCTAAAATCAGAAGAAACTCCTGATACACCGAGAACACCAGACTCCTTATTAAGGACATTCATAACACCAGCAAAATCAAGTCCTTCCTTCTTTGCCATATATTCAACAGCAGAAGGATCAATATCACCTGAACGAGTTCCCATTACAAGTCCTTCAAGTGGAGAAAGTCCCATTGAAGTATCTACAGACTTGCCATTTAATACTGCACAGCAAGATGCTCCATTTCCTATATGACAAACGATAATCTTTGAATTGTTGATGTCTGCATTTGCGAACTCACAAACTCTCTTTGATACATAGCTATGGCTTGTACCATGGAAACCATAACGACGAACACCGTATTTCTCATAATACTTGTAAGGTACAGCATACATATAAGCTTCCTTTGGCATTGTCTGATGGAATGCTGTATCAAATACTCCTACCTGTGGCTTGCCTGGCATAAGTTCACGACATGCATTAATACCAATAATATTTGCTGGGTTGTGAAGTGGAGCAAGATCATTACACTCCTCAACAACCTTAATCATCTCATCTGTTATAAGAGCTGAAGCTGCAAATTTCTCACCACCGTGAACTACTCGGTGACCAACAGCATCAATTTCATCAAGTGATGCAATCGCTCCAGTCTTATCATTTGTAATAGCGTTAATTACAGCTGCAACAGCCTCCTTGTGAGTAGGCATTGAAATATCTGTAATCTCCTTACCAAGACCAGCCTTTTGGTATACAATACGTCCATCAATACCAATTCTTTCACAAAGTCCTTTACAGAGCACCTGCTCAGTCTCAGAATCGATAACCTGATACTTGAGAGATGAGCTACCACAGTTGATAACTAAAATCTTCATAATAATCAGTTCCTTTCTTAAATATGTAAATCTTTCTTTAATAATTGTAATCAACAACTATTTTATTATAACATTTATATTTGTCTTCTCAACCACATTTTAATGTATAATAAGTGAAGAAAAGTATTTTCGGAGGAACAAAAATGGTAGTAGGAATAGTTGCTGAATACACCCCATTTCACAATGGTCACAAGCTGCAAATCGATTACGCAAAAAATATACTTAAAGCCGATGCAATAGTTGTTGCCATGTCTGGCAGCTTTACCCAAAGAGGTGAAATAGCCTGCTTTGATAAATACACAAGAGCTAACCTTGCTCTTCAAAATGGTGCGGATATCGTTTTTGAAATACCTACAATTTTTGCCACTTCGTCCGCTAGAGAATTTGCATCTGCAGGTATACAGCTTTTGGCATCTACTGGAATAGTTGACACTCTTCTATTTTCAGCTGAGACAACAGATTCTGAACTATTTATATCAGAAAGCAAAAAACTTGTAGACCTTGAAAAATCAGGTGAAATAAATTCTGAAATAAATGAACTAATGAGCACAGGCATTAGCTATGCCACTGCTAGAGCGAAAGCTCTAAAAAAACATCTAAATAACCAGTTATTATCTTCTCCAAACAATATTTTAGGATTAGAGTATTGTAGATACATATTTGCCAATGAAATCCACATGAATATTGCAGTTATGAAAAGACAAGGTAATGAATATAATGATCTAAGCCTTACTGGAGAATTAAGTTCCGCAAGCGCCATTCGCCAGCATTACAGACTTTCAAAAAATTATGTAGCCGTACCAGAAGAATCCAAATCAATATATGAAAACGCCATTTTTATTGAATCTAACGATATTTCTCAAATGCTACATTATAAGCTCCTATGCAATAATTCATTTGAAGATTACCTTGATTGCACCGAAGATCTTTCAGACAGAATTAATAAATTAAAAAAAGATTTTGTGAGCTTTTCTCAATTTTGTGATTTGTTGAAATCCAAAAACTTTGAATATTCCAGAATCAGTAGAGTATTATGTCATATACTTTTAGAAATTCATAATGAGGATTTTAAGGAAGCTAAACATAATAACTATATTTCTTATCTTAGAATGCTCGGTTTCAGTAAAGTAGGCGGAAATTATTTAAAACAAATAAAGAAAGCTGCCTCTGCTCCTCTTGTAACAGAGCCATCAAATATAGTTGATAAATACGATATAAAGGCTGCAGATATACTACGAGCTGTTATTACAGAAAAAACAAAAAGCAGCCTTCCTAATGAATTCACAAGAAAGTTTGATCTTATAAACATTTAAATATATAACAAAAAACCTTCCGAATTTATCGGAAGGTTTTTAGCAGTTCCTAGCGGAATCGAACCGCTGTTTTCGCCGTGAGAGGGCGACGTCTTAACCGCTTGACCAAGGAACCATATCTATCTTGTCGCTTGCGACGATGATTATAATACTATGGATTAATAAATAAGTCAATAGAAAATTTAAGTTTTTATTGAATTTTATAAAACAAACATCCTTCCCCAAAAGGGAAGGATGAATTATAAAAGCTGTATTAATCCTCGTATCCGTTTGGATTATTCTTCTGCCATCTCCATGAGTCTGCACACATTTCTTTAATACCAAATTCTGCAGTCCATCCAAGCTCTTCCTTTGCAAGGGAAGCGTCTGAATAGCATGTAGCAATATCACCAGCACGACGTGGCTTAATTGAATAAGGAATCTTAATATTGTTTGCTTCCTCAAAGTTCTTAACAATATCAAGTACTGAATAACCAACACCCGTTCCAAGGTTGTAAACCTTAAGTCCTGCATTCTCTTCGATCTTCTTAAGTGCCTTTACATGACCTTTTGCAAGATCAACAACATGAATATAGTCACGTACGCCAGTACCATCTGGAGTGTCATAATCATTTCCAAATACACCAAGTTCAGGAAGCTTACCAACTGCAACCTGTGTAATGTAAGGCATAAGATTATTAGGAATACCATTTGGGTTCTCTCCCATTGTTCCTGATGGATGAGCTCCAATTGGATTGAAATAACGAAGTAAAACTACATTCCATTCGTTATCAGCCTTCTGAATATCTGTAAGAATCTGTTCCAACATAGACTTTGTCCATCCATATGGATTTGTACACTGGCCCTTTGGACATTTTTCTGTAATAGGGATTTCTGCTGGGTCTCCATAAACTGTTGCTGAAGATGAGAAAATGATGTTCTTACATCCATGCTGTCTCATAACATCAACCAAAGTAAGTGTACCAGCAATATTATTTTCGTAATATTCCCAAGGCTTCTGAACAGACTCTCCTACAGCCTTAAGACCTGCAAAATGAATGCATGAATCAAGCTGCTCCTTTTCAAATACCTCATTTAATCTATCACGATCCAAGATATCACCCTTGTAAAACTTTACTGGCTTTCCTGTAATAGCCTCAACTCTTTGAAGCGATTTTTCAGATGCATTGCTAAGATTATCATATACAACGACATCATAACCTGCCTGTTGAAGTTCAACACATGTGTGGCTTCCAATGAAACCTGCGCCACCTGTAACTAAAATAGCCATACCAATATCCTCCTTGTGTTTACTGTCGGTATATAGATTATCAGAAAGCTTGTAAGAATTAAAGTAGTTTAACTAGGTCATTTTTTACAAAAAACATCTAAATACAACTCAATATTTATAAAAAGTCGCAGAAATACTTAAAAAATTCTAAAGAAAACCACTCTGTTATTCCTATAAAATTAAAAAAGCTAGTCCCTAAGGACTAGCTAAATATCATGCTATTTAATTAAGCTGCTACCTTTTCCTTAGCAACATCAACGAGCTTTGCAAAACCTTCAGCATCGTTAACTGCCATCTCAGCAAGCATCTTTCTGTTCATCTCTACGCCAGCAAGCTTGAGACCATACATAAACTTAGAGTATGAAAGTCCATTGATACGTGCAGCAGCGTTGATACGAGCGATCCAAAGCTGTCTGAACTGTCTCTTTCTCTGCTTTCTACCAGCATATGAAGATGTAAGGGCACGCATAACTGACTGCTTTGCAACACGATACTGCTTGCTTCTAGCGCCTCTGTAACCCTTTGCTAACTTTAATGTTCTATTGTGTCTTTTCTTAGCGTTTAATCCGCCTTTAACTCTTGCCATTTTAAATTCCTCCTAACCAAATAAATAACCAACTACCAAACCTATTTTAGAGGTATGGAAGTACTTTCTTCATGTTCTTTACGTTTGTAGCATCTACAATTGTAGCGTGACGAAGATTTCTCTTGTTCTTTGTTGTCTTCTTGGTTAAGATGTGACGCTTGTAAGCTTTATTTCTCTTAAGCTTTCCTGTTCCTGTTACCTTAAAGCGCTTTGCAGCTGCTCTTCTTGTCTTCATCTTTGGCATGATAAATTTCCTCCTGTATTACGATTTCTTTTCTGTAAGCACCAGACTCATACTACGGCCTTCAATCTTAGGTGCCTTTTCCACTACTGCAACATCAGCAAGTGCTTCTGCAAAATCATCAAGGATATGTTTTGATGACTGCATGTGCGCCATCTCGCGGCCGCGGAAACGAAGTGTAACCTTCACTTTGTCTCCCTTTGAGATAAACTTCTTAGCTGCATTTATCTTAGTATTCATATCATTAGCATCGATGTTTGGAGACATACGAATCTCTTTAACCTCAACAACGTGCTGCTTCTTCTTTGCTTCCTTTTCCCTGCGTGCCTGCTCATAACGGAACTTGCCGTAATCTACAATTTTGCACACTGGTGGATTAGCCTTTGGTGAAATCTTAACGAGATCTAAGCCCTCGTCATCTGCAAGTTTCTGTGCTTCTCGTGCTGACATAATGCCAAGCTGTTCCCCATCTGAACCGATTACGCGAACTTCTTTATCACGAATCTGCTCATTAATCATTAAATCGCTAATGGTACTACCTCCAATAAATAAAAAAAATAGTGGATACAGAATATCCACCATAAATCATCACAAACAAGGTTTGTGTGAAATATAAGACCCGAGTCACATTAATAATAAGTGCTAAGGTGAGAGTGGATACTCTACTTTGTTTTCACAACATAGGTAATTTAACATAGAACGTTCCTATAGTCAACAGTTTATTTGATTTTATAGGAAAAATTTATAAATAACCTCTGCTATACCAGAATTATTGTTGTCATGTTCAGTAACATAATCAGCTTCCGCCTTTAATTCATCGCGGCCATTAGCCATTGCAACACCAACACCAGCTGTTGTAACCATACTAATATCATTTCTCTCATCACCACATGCTACAACATTTGAAATTGGAATTGAAAGGTGATCCGCAAGCTTCTTAATTCCATCTCCTTTTCCGGTACCTCTTTTAACAAATTCAAGAAAAGCATAGTGCGAAAAAAAGCTTTCAAACCTGTCATCAAATATAGCTGAAGTATCATCCTTAAAAGCCTGGAGATTTTCTGGATGATCATAATCAACTGCCATAATTTTAGTAATATGCTTATTTTTTAGTTCTTTAACATCTGTTATGTAGATAAGTTTTTCTCTGGAAACCTGCTTATAGCTCTCTACAAAATGATTGTCATTGAACGTGTAAATACACCCATTATCAAAAACAATACATGTAAACTTTTTATCTAGAATAGCATTTACAAGCTCAAGGGCATTGTCGATATCGATATAATCGCCAAACAAAACATCATCGCTAAGCATACTAGTACCAACAACGCCTTGATAGCCAAGCATATAAACATTCTCTCGTTGAAATTCCTTATAAATAGATAATATCTTTTTTAATGCATTATTGGGTCTACCTGTATCAAAAGCAAGTACGTGCCCAGCATCTAGCATTTTTGTGATTGCCTGCAAATTTTCCTTTGAAATATTTTTTTCATCATCAAAAAGCGTACCGTCCATATCAACGGCTAAAATCTTATTACTCATCAATTACCTCGTTTGCCAGAATAGGAACAAAGGTCCTCTTCTTTAAGAAATCTATTTCTGGCTCATTGTTTTTCTTTGCTTCTTTACAGAAGGTATCCTGTGCTCCCACAGGCTTTTTACCTCTCGAAGGCTTAATTTTAACATAGCTTCCATCATCTGTCATCTCATAAGCCTTTAAGGTATCTCCCAATTGAATATCTAAAATGTGTTTAACTTGAGATTTCAAAAGTTCATCCTCAACTGGGAAAATAATTTCAACTCTTCTGTCCAGATTACGAGGCATCCAGTCGGCGCTTCCCATATAAACATCTTCACGTCCATTATTGTAGAAATAGAATATACGAGCATGTTCCAAATATGTACCTACTATTGATGAAACATGAATATTTTCGCTGACTCCAGGTATTCCAACTCGAAGGCAACATATACCTCTGATAATTAAATATATTTTTACACCGGCATTGCTGGCTTCATAAAGCTTTTCAATTATTTCTTTGTCACAAAGAGAATTCATTTTTGCAATAATCAAAGCCTCTTTACCTTGCGATGCATTACGTATTTCTCTATCTATTAAACTAATGAATGTATCTCTAAGCCAAAGAGGTGCACATACAAGCTTATTCCAGCTTGCTGGCTCAGAATATCCTGAAAGCATATTGAACACTGCTGTAGCATCCTCTCCATAGGATTCTCTACAGGTTAGCATACCGCAGTCTGTGTAAAGCTTCGCAGTAGAATCATTGTAGTTTCCTGTTCCAAGATGAACATATCGTCTAATACCATCATCCTCTCTTCTAACAACGAGAGCTATTTTACAATGGGTTTTTAAACCTACAAGGCCATAGATAACATGACACCCTGCCTTCTCTAACTTTTTAGCCCAAATAATATTGTTCTCTTCATCAAATCTAGCCTTAAGCTCTACCAATACTGTAACCTGCTTGCCATTTTCTGCCGCATGAGCAAGACTTGCGATAATCGGTGAATTACCACTTACACGATACAAAGTCTGTTTTATGGCAAGAACCTGTGGATCAAAAGCAGCCTGTGCTATAAAATCCACAACTGGATCAAAACTCTGATATGGGTGATGTAAAAGAATATCGCCTTTTTTTATTTCATCAAAAATTTTTTCACCTGGACGAAGTCTTGGATTATCCTGAGGTATAAACTTAGGACTACGTAGCTGATTGTGTCCTTCTATGCCATAAAGTTTCATCAGATAAGTAAGATCAATCGGCCCCTTTATCTTGTATATATCAATCTCGTTTACTCCAAGATTCTTTTTCAAAATACCAAGCAGTTTTTTATTTACAGTTGATTCAACCTCAAGACGAATAACCTCTCCCCACTGACGTGATTTAATCTGTTTTTCAATTTCAAGAAGTAAATCTTCTGCCCCTTCTTCATCGATTGAAAAATCCGCATTTCTCATGATGCGATATGGTGATGCAGCAACAACATTATAATTCAAGAATAATTTTTGCATATTTCGCTCGATGATTTGTTCAAGAAGAATAAAACAATCATGCCCTTTTTCATCAGAAGGCAGTGAAACAAATCTAGGAAGCACTGATGGAACCTGTACAGTAGCAAATTCCACATCTTCAGATTCATTTTTCGTACCAATACCTACAGTATCAGCTTTCTTTTCAATAAGCGCTGCAATGTTTAACGATTTATTTCTAATAAGAGGAAATGGTCTTGATGCATCAAATGCCATCGGCGTAAGAACAGGATAAATTTGGCTCATAAAAAAAGCATCAATAAATTTCAGCTGTTCTTCATTTAAATCCTCGTATTTTTCATAAATTATAATTCCAGAATCTCTGAGAATTGGTGTAAGACTCCTGTTAAAAGTATTATATTGAAAATCCACAAGCTCTCTGGTCTTTTCATTTATAGCTATCAGCTGCTCTGTTGGAGTCATACCAGCAATATCTGGCTTAGTGTAGCCTGCATGTTCCATATCTTTCAATGATGCTACTCTAACCATGAAAAACTCATCTAAATTTGAAGATGTAATAGCCACGAATTTTATACGCTCCAGAATAGGAAGCTCTTTAACAAGAGCTTCATTTAAAACTCGTCGCTCAAATTTCAACCAACTAAGCTCACGGTTATCATAATATTTTGAATCCGAAATATTAATCTGTGCCATAATTTTCTCCCGCCCCAAAACTATTTATTCTCTCTCAATACAGGTTTTATTGAAAATATCTGTTCAAAGTAATCTGCATTCTTTTTAAACAATCCCTTTTCTAGTGCAAGTGAACTGTTTGCCTCTATAGTAATAACAAGTTCTCTATCTTTTACCCTCATAGAAACATTTTTAATTTTCTGCTTGTGCGAACGATCAAGAGCATTTGCGACCTTTAAAATTGCTAAAAGTTTCAATATCAATAGATATTCCTCAATAGTAAACCTATCCGAAAGATTTTCATAGGAATCTACTGGCATTCTATTAAATTCTACAGTAGTAGCAATAATTTCTCTTTCTTTATGACTAAGTCCTAAAATCTCAGATGTCATAATAATTGTATATGAGCACCTAGATGCATCTGCCAATGAGATGTATTTTCCGCAATCATGTAAAATAGCAATACATTGCATCAAAACTCGATGGCGTTTATTCATGCCATGATATTTTTTCATTGCATCAAACACTTCGGTAGACAGTCTAAACAAGGCCTTTAAATGAGGTTGATAGCTATCGTATCGTTTAGCAATAGACCAAGCCGCGGTGATAATATCATTGTCAAAATCATGTCTGGCTGTAAGCCATTTCTTGTTATAGCAAAAATTGTAGGCCATACCTTCGCAAATAGAGACTCCTGGAGCTACCACCGTCTTAGGCCTAAGGGTTTCCGCCATAGTTTTGTAAAGCATTACTACTGGCTCAATTAAATATTCATTATCCAGATAAATAGCATTTTCTCTTTCAAAATTCATAATGAACTGCTTGTCAAGTTTGTTTAAAAACGCAAGATAGTCTTCCATTTTCACTCTTTTATTTGAAAAAGATGCTATTCTTTGAGCAATAGAACCCACATGGACTCCTAATAATATCATATACTTTGGCTCAATTTCTCTTAGGAACATGGTTTTAAATACTTCTAATTCCTTATATACCATCTCGTATATTTGCTCCATAGAAGTTGTTCCTGTGCCAAGTTTTTTTATATTTTCACTGACAGACACAGTACCTAGGGACAGATGTTGTGTTGTAATTATTTTTCCTTTTGAAAAGAGGGTAAGTTGTAATGACACGCCGCCAATATCTACAAGAACTGCAGATTCATTAATCAGCTCTTCGAAATCATCTATGGAAGCAACAGCTTGATAGCTTAAAAAACGTTGTTCAGAATTTGAAAGAACTTCAATAGAGAAATCTGTACGTTGTTTGATTTGTTCTAACACTATAAGCGCATTATCAGCCTGACGAATATTAGGTCCAGCAGCTATAGAAAAGCTATCAACTTTGTAGCCTTCCATAGTGCGTCTCATATCATTCAAAACCTTGCAAAGCTTGTCTGTGGTCTCAGGCATAATGCTGCCTTTGCTGAGAATATCCTTTATTATGTCAGATGGAGCCTTAAGCGTATCAACGGTTTTTATCTTCTTTTGTTTTCCTACCTCAAAAACCTTCATGGTAGTCTCGTAAGAACCCACATATATACTTGCAAAAACTTTCATAACTAACCCCTTTTTCTAGTAATTGCCCAAAACTCTAAGGCTTACACATTCTTCCTTTAATCCTGTTAAAGCATTTTGAACTGCTTCATCATTTAGATTTCCATCAATATCAATAAAAAATCTATATTGCCAATTAACCCCCTTAATTGGCCGAGATTCAATTCTATTCATGTTAATTCCATTGAACATAAGATTAGATAAAATTCTATAAAGACTACCTGGCTGATGGGCAATCTCCAAGCAAAGACTGATTTTATCAGCATCCTTTTTATATTTTTTATCTTTGGAAACAATCACAAAGCGAGTCTCATTGTTTTTATCATCTTGAATTGCTTCCTCGAGAATATCAAGATCATATAGAACAGCATTATATTTACTTCCTATAGCTGCCTGTGAAACATCATTATCATTTTTTATTTTTTGTGCACTCATAGCAGTGTTTCTTAGATTTTTAACATCCCAATCAATATGCTTTGTCCTTATATACTCTTCACATTGCGCAATTGCCTTTGGATGAGAATATACAGTTTTGATATCTGAAATGTTAGCTCCTTTAATTCCTAGTAACGCATGATCTATTTTTAAAATCTGTTCACCAATAATAGCTACATTATATTCTGATAAAAGGTCGAAATTTTCTTCGATAGAACCTGCAAGGCTATTTTCAATTGGCAAAACTGCGTAATCTGCTTTGCCAGAATTTATTGCTTCCATGGCATCTCTCCAAAGCTCGACATAAAAGCTTTCCTTCATTTCATCATGAAAAAAAGCATCCATGGCTAGCTGGGAATATGCCCCTTGCACACCTTGAAAACATACAGTAGCTTCACTAAAATCAAACTGCTCAACCTCAGAAAAACCAGATTCATAATTAACTCCATTTTCTCGCAATATTGAAAACTGCTTTTTACGACTAATAGACATTATCTGAGTATAAAGCTCTCTAACCGCTTGTCTTGAAAATCCATCATCCACATAAGATGAAAGCTTATCGAGTTTTTCATCTTCTCTTGCTTTATCGTAAACACTTTTGCCGGTAGCAATTTTGTATTCTGCCACCTGACACGCAAGTTCCATACGCTTTGTGAATAATTCTAATATTTCCTTGTCTACAGTATCAATCTCTACTCTAATGTCCTTTAAGTCTCTCATGCTGCTCCTATCCTGTCTATCTACTGATCTGATGATTGAATTGGTGGATTAAATATTCCTACCTGGTCACTTCCTTTTAATACATGATATGTTGTCCCAGAAAAGAAATCTGCGAAATATACATATCTACTTGTAACATTAATGCTATTAAATTCTCCCTCTGCTATAAGGACTTCACTACCTGTTGTTAAATCAACTCGGTATAGTCCATCAGGATTCCCCTTTATACTCTGATAATAAAGGTAGTTACCATCAATATTATAGTCTGAGGTACCATAGGTGGTGATTCCCACCTTATCGCCTCCACCTAGAGGCATTCTATAAACTCTTTCCTTATGGTCCAAATCCATAAAATACAAATCTGACCCAACTATTGTTGGCATCCAAAGATTTTCACTGGATGCAAATCCTATGTCCTTAGATTGCATATTAAAGGTATGCAGATTATGATCTCCTTCAACGCCAGCAAAGTATAGTTTATCCCCTACTAAACAACGTGGGTCTATAGCCGACTTATGAAGCACCTGCCCCTCAGTACCATCAATCTTTATGGAATGAAGTGTCACTCCATCCTCTTCATCATGTCTTTGATAAAGAATATAGTTTCCAGAAAGAGCACATGTAGTGCTAGCTTCCTGGTCCAAAATTATTACCTTTTTATTTTTTCTGTTCATACGGCAAAGGCTGTTTATATTAACCTTCAAAAAACCGAACTGGGAATTATCCCTGTTTTCCTGTCGACAATAATAAATATAGTTAGAATCAGCATTTAAAAAGTAAACACTGTCATTGGCAAGAATCTTAACATCTGTCTCGTCTGGATTCATGGTGTATATTCGATGGTAATCATTTGGGTTGGCAAAATAAACAATACCATCAATCTCACAAAAAAGACCATTCCCATAGAGATTGCCAGTTGTATTGCCATTTACGTTTGTTTCATTGAAGTGGGTTACTGTATTAATGTATTTGTAATACCCTGCGCCACCTACTACAGCAAAAAAAGCAATAGCAATTAAAACTCTTCTAACTATCTTCATTCTTCTGCCCTCCTGTTAGGTATTAGAAACTGAAAAAATCGGATAACGAAAGCTGGTTTGACTGTGGTAAATCTTTGATAATTCCTAATTCTACCATCTTGTCAATAATAGTCTGTGAAACCTTACCTCTTTCTTTAATATCATCAAGAGATAAGAATTTACCTTGAGCCGCCGCAATCTGTAATTGTTCGGCAGCCTTATCACCCATTCCTGAAATAACATTAAATGGTGGTAATAACTTATCATCTACTATTTTAAAGTATCTTGAGTCAGATTGGTATAGGTCCATAGGTAAAAATTCAAATCCACGGGCATACATTTCCTGTACAAGTCTAAGTGCGATAAGAGTATCTTTATCTGTTGCTGAAGGATTTTGCATAGCCTTAAGGTTTTTGATTTCCTGTTCTGCTCTAGCCTTACCTTGGCAACATTTTTCATAATCAAAGCCACCCGCTCTAATGGAGAAAAATGCAGCATAATATGCAAGCGGATAATTAATTTTACAATATGCAACACGCCATGCCATCATAACGTAAGCAGCCGCATGAGCCTTTGGGAACATGTATTTAATTTTCTCGCAAGAGCCAATGTACCAATCAGGAACTCCATGTTCCTGCATATGTTGCTTGTATGTTGGCCATTCATCACATTTGCCTTTTGCAACAATACCTTTACGAACTCTTTCCATAATGGTAAATGATTCAGCAGGATCTAGCCCCTTATGTATCAAATAAACCATGATGTCATCTCTTGTACAAATAGCTTCAGTAATGGTTGCAACTCCGCTTAGAATAAGGTCTTGAGCATTTCCAAGCCATACATCCGTACCATGAGCAAGGCCGGCAATACGAACAAGATCTGTAAAGTATTGAGGCTTGGCCTCGACAAGCATCTGCATAGCAAAATCAGTTCCAAACTCAGGTATTCCAAGTGTTCCAAGGGGTGTTCCCATAATATCATCTGGGGTTATGCCAAGAGCTTTTGTACTTTGGAATAAAGACATAACATCTTTATCATCCAAAGGAATCTTAGTAGCATCAATACCTGTCAAATCCTCAAGTCGTCTAATCATTGTAGGATCCAAATGACCCAGGATATCAAGCTTCAGTAAGTTTGCATCAATCTTGTGGTAATCAAAATGAGTAGTAACAATATCTGTATCCTTGTTGGCAGGATGCTGAACTGGAGTAAATGAATAAATATCTTCTCCATTTGGAAGAACTACTACACCACCTGGATGTTGACCAGTTGTAGATTTAACGCCTTCCACACCTTTTGCTATTCGTTCATTTTCAGCACGACGTTTTCTGATGTCGCGCTTTTCAAAGTATTTAAGAACATAACCTACGGCATTTTTATCAGCTAGCGTTGAAACTGTTCCCGCTTTAAATGTCTGACCTTCACCAAATATTACTTCGGTATATTTATGTGCCTTTGATTGATATTCGTTAGAGAAGTTCAAATCGATATCCGGCTCCTTATCACCCTTGAATCCAAGGAATGTTTCGAATGGAATATCAAATCCGTCCTTCACTAAAGGCTTACCACAATTCGGGCACACCTTGTCAGGCATATCAACACCTGAAAGTCCCAGGTTTACAATCTCCTTAACCTCAGGACCATCAAAGTCTACATAAAAACAATTTGCACATCTATAATGAGGTGGCAAAGGATTAACCTCGGTAATACCAGCCATAGTAGCAGCAAAGGAAGAACCTACAGAGCCACGGGAACCAACCAAGTATCCATCCTCGTTTGATTTCCAAACCAGCTTCTGAGCGATAATATACATAACAGAATAACCATTACCGATAATAGAGTTAAGCTCTCGCTCTAATCTAGCGGCAACGATTTCCGGAAGTTCAGGACCATAAACCTCATGGGCTTTCGTCTCACAAATACGACGCAAATCCTCCTCTGAATGCTCAATAACTGGAGGACACTTATCTGGACGAACTGGGTGAATTCTTTCACACATATCAGCAATCTTGTTGGTATTTTCAATTACAACCTCATGAGCTTTTGCCAATCCAAGATAAGCAAACTCTTCCATCATCTCATCTGTAGAATGAAGATAAAGTGGAGCTTGTTGATCTGCATCATCAAAGCCTTTATTAGCCATAATTATTCTTCGATAAACCTCATCCTCTGGATCAAGGAAATGAACGTCACAGGTAGCAACAACAGGTTTATGAAATTCCTCACCTAAAGCTACAATTTGCTTATTTACTTCCTGTAAATCCTTTATAGAGTTAAATCTATCATATCTTGGTTTGTCTGAGCGAATCATAAACTCATTATTACCAACAGGTTGAATTTCTAAATAATCATAGAAATTTGCAATTCGAGCAATCTCTGAATCATCTCTATCATCTACAATTGCATCGTAAAGCTCTCCTGCTTCACAAGCCGAACCAATAATCAATCCTTCCCTACACTCCATCAGAAGAGATTTTGGAACTTTTGGGTTTCTGCTGAAATAATAAAGATGAGATTCTGAAACCAATCTATAGAGATTTATTCTTCCCAAATCATTCTTTGCAAGAACAATACAGTGATGAGCTCTCATCTTCTTGATTTGTTCGGCTGAAGGTTTTGCCTTAATATTTAGTTCAGTCAAATCATGAATATTTTCATTTTCAAGTTTTGCAATAAACTTCTCAAATATTTTAGCTGTAACTTCAGCATCAGCCACAGCTCGATGGTGATGCTCATTTACTACATTTTCAAGTTTGCAAACTGCATCGAGATTAAACCTTGCATTATTAGGATGTAAATAGCGAGCCACCTCAACTGTGTCAACATGAGTATAGTCATAATCCAGTCCAAGCTGTTTGCAATTGTATCTAATGAAACTAGTATCAAACCCGGCATTGTGAGCTACAAGAACTGTACCTTTACAAAACTCCATAAACCTTGGAAGAATAACATCGATAGTTGGTGCATCAATTACCATATCATCAGTAATTGATGTAAGTTCAGTAATCTTGTATGGAATAGGAACCTCTGGATTAATAAATTCAGAGAACCTATCAATAATTTGCCCATCCTTGAATTTGACAGCACCTATTTCAATTATCTTACATCGTTTTGGATTGAAACCTGTGGTCTCTATATCAAAGACAACATATTCATCATGAAGGGACTGCCCTTTGCCGTTTGTAACCGGTCGTTTTGTGTCATCAACAAGATATATTTCACAACCATAAATTACCTTAAAGTCGCCAAGCCCTTTCATGTGATCTGCATCACAGAATGCTTGAACAACACCATGATCAGTGATAGCTATAGCCTTGTGTCCCCAAGACATAGCACGAGTTATAATAGATGTAATATCAGAAACTCCATCGAAATCTGACATCTTTGTATGACAGTGAAGCTCCACACGTTTTTCTGCAGAATTATCAGTTCTAACAACTCTGAAATCCTTAATTTTTTGTACACAACTAATTCGACCTACAGTAAGCTCTTTTGAATAAATATCTTCATCAAGCTTTCCGAAGATTTTATAGAAGCCACCCTGCTTAAGCTTACTTTCGAATTCTCGGCCTTGATCAGCATCTGAGAAAAAGAACTTAACAGAAATAGAGTCGGTAAAATCTGTCATTGCTCCCGTTCCAAAATAGCCACCTTTTTTTGTCTCCCTGAATTCCAGTGCTGTAAGCTGGCCTCGAATAACAATCGGACCTAAAAGCTCACCATTGATATCTTCCATGGCTGTGGCATTTTCAAGTATTTCACTGCCCATAATAATATCAGGGTCATCTGACTTTGTAAGTGGTTTAACAAACTTCTTCTCTGGTTCCGATTCAGAACTTGTCTTTAAAGTGTTGTTTTTATTGACTTTTTCTGGTGTCTTAGCTTCTTCTTTATTTTCCTCTTTCTCTTCAGCCGCAATAGTTCTAGAATTAATGGCTTTGATTCTATTTTCTATTTCAATCTTTGCATTCTCAAGATATTTGCTCTTTACAGGTTCTTTATAATCAATAATGATAGATACATCTAAATGACATCTTCTGCAAATAATACTGTGAAGAAGATCAAAAAGCTCTGCCTCCTTTTCACGACCAATTACAGTATCTTCAATTGTCACTTTTAACTTTCCATCATCAGTAATTTCTACATCTGCTTTTTTATATATGTTAAAAAGAAGAGCGCTTCGATCCTCTAGCTCTTCTAAAATACTGTCGTTGTATGATGTAATTAAATTTTCAGGAGTATATTGACTTGATAAATCAAAGTCCTCCAGAATGCGTATTGAGACCCCATTATTAGGGAAGAATTGCTTCTTGATAGATTTTTCCAAGTGCCAAATACGACGCTTAGGAATCAGTGTATTAAATGTAACGTATATACGAATATCATCTTTTGAACGACCTGTACTAACCTTAGTGACTGTAGCGTCACTAAGGGCAGTCTCTAAATCGTTTTCTGCATTCATATTGGGAAAAACTTCAAAAAATCCCATTTGATCCATAACTATAATTCTCCAAAATAGCTTTTAATAAACTAATTTCTTGGCCAATTCACAAGCTCTTCCCTAAGAGCATTGAGAAGTTGATCCTCTGGAAGTTTACGAACGATTTCTCCATGCTTAATAAGCAATCCTTCACCAATGCCTCCAGCTACACCAAGATCAGCTTCCTTTGCCTCTCCTGGCCCATTAACAACACACCCCATTACTGCAACTTTAATATTCAGGTCTGAAAATTCTTCAACCATTGTCTCCACTTTGTTTGCAAGACCAATTAAATCAATCTGGGTACGACCACAAGTTGGACATGATACAACTTCAATACCACCTGTTCTAAGACCTAAGGTACGAAGAATTAACTTTGCTGTCTTGATTTCTTCTACTGGAGCTCCAGTAAGTGAAACTCGTATGGTATCGCCAATACCCTGTGACAATATCATCGAAAGACCACATGCACTCTTGATATTTCCAGCTCTGAGTGTTCCTGCTTCTGTAATACCTACGTGTAAAGGATGATTTGTCTTATCTGCAATAAGTTGGTGGGCTTTCACACACATCATAACATTTGAAGATTTAATGCTGATTACAAGATTATCATAACCTAAATCTTCAATTATTCTAACTTTATCAAGAGCAGACTCAACAAGACCTTCTGCTGTAACACCACCATATTTTTCTACTAACTCTTTTTCAAGTGAACCTGAGTTTACTCCTACTCGAATAGGGATGTTTTTAGCCTTTGCCGCATCAACTACAGCTTTAATTCTGTCTGTACTTCCGATGTTTCCTGGGTTGATTCTAATCTTGTCTGCTCCATTTTCGATTGCCGCAATAGCTAATCTATAATCAAAGTGAATATCTGCTACAAGTGGAATATTGATTTGTTTTTTTATTTCAGAAATAGCCTTAGCTGCATCCATGTCAGGGCATGCCACACGAATGATATCACAGCCAGCCTTTTCAAGTTCATGAATTTGTGCAACTGTTGCTGCAACATCCTGAGTCTTTGTATTACACATTGACTGAATAAGGATTGGATTACCTCCACCAATAACTTTATTACCAATTTTCACTTCTTTTGTTTGCATACTTAACACCTCAAACTTATTGGCTCACTAAATGAGCTTTAAAATATCGTTGTACATAACAACTATCATTAATAGCATAAGAAGACCAAAACCAACTAAATTAATACCATTTTCAATTTCCGGCTTCATTTTCTTACCACGAATAGCCTCGATAATTATTAGGAAAATACGTCCACCATCCAAAGCTGGAAATGGAATCAAATTCATAACACCAAGGTTTGCTGAAATCAAAATTGCTATAGATGTAAGATTAATGAATACATAGAAAATTCCACTTGCCAGAGATTCATCATATACTGTAGAAATAGTAGAAACAACTCCTACCGGGCCAGAAACTTCATTAACTGAAATTTCACCCACAAAAAGAAGCTTTATACTAGATATAGTCATATATATCTGGGACTTTATCTCGTATGCAGCATATTTCAGCACTGAAAGTGGAGATACCTTAACAAATTCATTGTTCTTTGTAATTCCAATTAACTTTCTTCCTGCTTCTTCAGAATACTTTGGCACAATAGTAGCATGATGGCGTTCTCCATCTCTTTCATAAACAACATCAATGGAATCATCCTGAGAATGAATAAAGGTATATAAACTGATTTCATTGTAAAAATGAACCCTATATCCACCTAAGCTGATAATTTCATCCCCTGCCTGCATACCAGCTTCATCAGCTGCATATCCTTCCATTACATCTGTAATTGTGGTGTCATTTACACCAATTGATGCAATATAAACAACAGATAAAATGTATGCCAAAATAAAATTAAACATAGGACCAGCAAATACTATCTGAAACCTTTGCCAAAGGCTTTTTTTGCTAAAAGCTCTGTCACTGTCAGAATCATCATCTTCGCCTTCCATAACGCAGCTTCCACCAAAAGGAAGAAGCTTTAAACAATATTTTGTCTCACCCTTCCCCCATGAAAATATGGTAGGTCCTAATCCCAGTGTAAATTCATTTACCTTTACATCGCACTTTTTTGCAAAAAGGAAATGTCCAAGCTCATGAAAAATAATTATTACGCTAAATATAAGTATAGCAAGTATAATCTTTAAAATATCTACCACCTGCTCTCTATAAAATCATAAGTCATCTGTTCTGTCTCAAGCACCTGTTCAATAGAAGGATTGCTGATAAAATCTACGTTAATCATAGCTTCTGAAACAATTTCAGGAATCTCTAAAAACTTTATCTTATTCTGAAGGAATTTACTTACCGCTCTCTCATTAGCTGCGTTGAATACAGTAGGAACATTTCCACCTGCATCCATTGCATCATAGGCAAGGGAGAGACCATAGAAAGTCTCCATATCCGGCTTTTCGAAAGTAAGCGTTCCAACCTTAAACAAATCTAAAGGCTCGGCATAAAGAGTCTTTCTATTTGGATAGAACAATGCATAAAGAATTGGTAAACGCATATCTGGAGTTCCCATCTGCCCAATTACAGCTCCGTCCATAAATTCAACAGCTGAGTGCAAAATACTTTGGGGATGAACTACAACCTCGACCTGAGCAAGATTCACATCAAAAAGCCATTTTGCTTCCATTACTTCTAAGCCTTTGTTGATCATAGTTGCTGAATCGATAGTGATTTTAGCTCCCATTGACCAATTAGGATGTTTAAGCGCATCCTCCAGTGTAACATTCTCCAAATCATCAAGAGTACGGCCTCTAAATGGGCCACCTGAAGCAGTAAGAAGTATTTTTGAAATCTTATTATGACGTTCACCATTAAGTGATTGGAAAATGGCACTATGCTCACTATCAACAGGAAGAATTGATACGCCTTTTTCCTTTGCCAGAGGCATAATAATATGTCCAGCTGTAACAAGGGTCTCTTTATTTGCAAGAGCAATTGTTTTGCCAGCATTAATAGCGGCTATAGTTGGCTGAACACCTATCATTCCTACTACAGCAGTAACAACTGTATCAGCTTTTTCGTATGTAGCAACAGCAATAAGACCATCCATACCATACTTAATTTCAACATCAATATCAGAAAGCTTGATTTTAAGATCTTTAGCAAGCTTTTCAGAACCTACTGATACAAGTTCTGGTTGGTATTTTCTAATCTGCTTTTCAAATAAATCGATATTACTTCCACAAGACATTGCAACTACAGATAAATCCTCTGGATTCTGAGAAACAATATCAAGTGTTTGTGTTCCGATGGAACCTGTCGAACCTAAAATAGATAACTTCTGTGCCATGTTTCTACCTCTATAGATAAATATAATATGCTAAAAAATATACAAGTGGTGCTGTGATAATAATACTGTCAAAACGATCTAGAACACCACCATGTCCAGGTATTAGCTTTCCATAATCTTTAATTTCAAAATTTCTCTTAATTGCAGATGCTGCTAAATCACCTACCATAGAAATAAGAGCACCAATACCCGAAATAATTACAAGTGGAAGTATGTTAAAGCTTTCAATTTTAAAGACATTTGAAATAATAACACAATATAGTCCTGTCAAAAGCATAGCGCCAACAACACCCCCAACAGCACCTTCTATAGATTTCTTTGGTGAAAGAATTGGAGACATCTTGTGTTTGCCAAACAATACACCTACACAATACGCACATGTATCACAGCCCCATGAGCAAAGAAAAATAAGCCATACTATATATTGCCCCATGTGAAGCTGTCGTGTCTGATATAAGAAAGAAAGCATAACCCCTACATAGAAAAGGCCAAAGAAGCTAGCCATAATCTGATTTGCATGAAATTTAGGATATGCAAAAACATAAACTGCCAAAAGCCCAATTAAAAATGCGAGCATAATAACCAACACATCCTGACAGAATGCAAATCTAAGATTAAGATAATAGGCTATACACGCCGCGTATCCTAGAAAACCAGAAATGCTTTTCTCAATCTTGAAAATACGATAAAGCTCAAACATTCCAATGAGGGATAACACAAGCATAACAGCTAGAAGAACGTCCCCTCCAGTACAAATAAATAAAAGTGCTAAAGCAACAAGTATTATTCCACTAATAAGTCTTGTAATAAACATAGAATGTCCTTTCTAAATACCGCCAAAACGACGATTTCTCTTATCATATTCCTCAATGGCTTTTTTCAGCTCATCAGGTGTAAATTCTGGCCATGCCACTGGAGTGAAATAAAATTCAGCATAAGCCAATTGCCATAATAAATAATTAGATAATCTCTGCTCGCCAGAGGTTCTAATCATAAAATCAGGATCGGGAATATCTTTTGTATCAAGATATGAAGAAAATAGTTCTTCATTAATATCTTCAATGTTTATTTTTCCATCTTTCGTATCCATCGCAACTTTTTTAATAGCGCGAGTCATCTCATCTCTACTTCCATAGTTAATTGCGATTGTAAGAGTAAGCCCTGTAAACTGAGATGAATATTCAGTAAGTTCATTAATTGCTGAAATAAGTTTTGGATCAAGTTTTGACAAATCACCTATAAATCTAACACGAAGATTATCCTTCTTCGCTGTCTTCATGCATGTTTTTACATACTCTCCAAGGAGTTTCATTAACGCCTTGACCTCATCTGCTGGTCTAGACCAATTTTCAGTAGAGAATGCATACATAGTCACATACTTGACTCCCATCTCATTAGCAGCTCTACAAATAGTTTCTACATTTTTAGCTCCTACTGTATGACCGTATGTACGTGGCATTCCCTTGGATTTTGCCCAACGTCCATTTCCATCAAGAATAATGGCAATATGTTGTGGTACGTTCATAACGCCTCCTAATTGTATAAAATAATTAAACAGGGCACCCAAAAGTGCCCTGTCTTACAGCTATACTGTTAAACAGTCATAATCTCTTTTGTCTTAGCCTCAACAGCCTTGTCCACCTCTCCAATGAACTTATCTGTCATCTTCTGGCACTTATCTTCAAGATCTTTGATTTCATCCTCAGAAACACCTTCATCTTTAGAATGCTTCTTTAATGCATCAATAGCATCTCTTCTGATATTTCTAATAGCAACTTTAGCTTCTTCACCGTGCTTTTTAACATCCTTTGCAATTTCCTTACGACGCTCCTCTGTAAGCTCAGGAAAAACAAGACGAATAAGCTTGCCATCATTTGTTGGATTGATTCCAATGTCTGACATATTAATAGCCTTTTCAATTTCCTTCACAAGTGAAGCTTCCCATGGCTGAATCTGAATCAGTCGTGGCTCCGGAACTGAAATGTTTGCAACCTGCTGAAGTGGTGTTGGAGCTCCGTAATAATCAACAGTAATCTTATCTAAAATATGTGGATTAGCACGTCCAGCTCTAATAGTAGTGAACTCACTTTCAAGATTGTTGTAGCTCTTAGTCATTTTCTCTTCGTAAAGCGAAAGTATATTATCCATTGGCCCTCCTTATACTGTTACAACAGTACCATTAAATTTTCCTGAAATAGCCTTTATAATTGAATTCTCTTCATTGAGAGAGAATACATACATTGGCATCTTCTGCTCCATAGCAATAATAGAAGCTGTCATATCTACAACCTGAAGCTTTTTATCAATAACTTCCTGGATGCTAATTTCATCATAGCGTTTTGCATTAGGATTCTTTGCAGGGTCACTATCATAAACACCGTCTATTGACTTTGCAAGAAGAATGCAATCTGCTTCAATTTCAACAGCTCTAAGAACTGTAGGAGTATCTGTAGAGAAATATGGATGTCCTAAACCGCCTGCAAAGAATACAACCATTCCCTTGTCAAAATACTTGTTTGCTCTATCCTTAGAGTAAAGCTTAGACACGTTGCCACACTCAAATGGAGTAAGAACCGCAGTCTTCATACCTTCTGTTCTGAAGATTTCTGATACATAAACACAGTTCATAACTGTAGCAAGCATTCCTATCTGATCAGCCTTTGTTCTGTCGATTTTTTCAGAAGAACGGCCTCTCCAGAAGTTTCCACCGCCGATAACAACACCAACCTGAATGCCATCATCTACAAGCTTCTTTACCTGCTTTGCTACCATAACACATGTAGCTTCATCAAAGCCAAAACCCTTATCCCCAGAAAGTGCTTCTCCACTAAGCTTTAATACAACTCTTTTCATATTAAATTCCTTTACTAAATATTTTAATTTCCTAATAATCAGGAAAGCTGTTTTAACAAGCTAAAACAATTAGATTGCAAATACGCTGTTAACATCAACATCAGAGTAGCTCTGTGAACAGAATCCCTCGATAACAGCACCGTTGTTGATTTGAACTGAACGAGACTTAATATTACCCATTACAACTGCAGATGTATCAACAACAACTGGTCCGTTAACATCAATGTCACCCTTGACAGCGCCTGCAATAACAGCAGATGTTGCTGTGATATTACCAATGATTACTGAGCCAACGCCAACCTTAGCTGTACCTGTTGTAACAACCTCACCTTCAATCTTTGCAGCATCTGCAAAGAATTCTGCTGAAGAAGAATTACCGTTAACCTTACCTGCAACTACAAGCTTGCCGTTACATGTAACATCTCCAACGATTTCTCCCTGTACTTCTATCGAACCAATTGACTCCACATTACCTGAAATCTTCATTCCTGCTGTGATAACAGCATTCTCATCTGAAGCTACAGATTTAGCCTCACTAGCATTTCCCATAACATCCATTGTTTTTGGTGCCTCCATTTTGTTTTCTTTCTGTGTGTTTGAGAAAAATGATTTTTTCTCTGGCTCAACTGTTTCCTTAACAACAGGCTGAGCAACTGTTTTTTCAGCAGGTGTATCTACCTTCTTAGAAACCTGTTCAAGAAGACCATCAAGCTTTGTCAGCTCAAACTCAACGTCAATATCTCCATCAAGAGTATTAACCATAACTTCCTCTGCAGGTGCTTCTTTTCCACCTGGCACGAGCTCATCAAAAGCATCGTTAAAATCCTCTTTAAAATCTTTAAAAAAGCCCATTACAATTCCTCCATAACATTAATTTATTGAACAACATTTACTGACTGTATCACTGTTGTATCATCCGTAATTGGTAGTATCATAGCTCCCGCTTCATTTAATTTTTCAATGATTCGAGGTAATGCTTCCACTGTTGCATCTTTGTTTGAAGCATCATGGAACAATACTACAGACGTCTTGTATTTTACCACATCCGTCATTACATTATCAACAAGTTCATCCGCTGTGAATGCCCTAGAAGTAGCGTCACCAGACACCACATTCCAGTCATAATAAACTGCTCCCTTTTCATTCAGAGTATTAATAAACACTGACATACTACACTTACCAACAATATTGCTGCTTCCCCCTGGAAATCTGTAGTATTTAGTATCAACTCCTGTTGTATCCAAGATTAAATCGTGTATCTTGTTATAGTCAGCTTCAAAGGATTCCTTTGAGCTGTATAAATCTGCATATTTATGACTATATGAATGCATACCAATAGTATGACCATCCTCAACTATTCTACGATACGCATCTCCATATTTTTCCGTATCTTGTCCAACCACAAAAAATGTAGCCTTTACATTATAATCATCCAAAATATCAAGTATTTTGTCTGTGTTCTCGCTAGGTCCATCATCAAAAGTCAGATACACCATAGGTATATCCCCTTCCTTGGCCTCATTTTCTGCGTTGTCTACTTTGTAAACATCATCTAGATATCCTTCATCACTCATTTGCTCCGGATTATCAACTTCTTCTGTTGTGGCTATTCTCGAAGAAATCTCATTAATTTGCCTCTGAAGTGAAACTACTTCAACGCATAAAAAAGTCATAATACATATTGTCAGAATCATAAATGTGACAATTGTATATATTATGAGTTTCTTCATACGGGCCACGCGTTTCCGCTTAGCGCGCTGCCTCTCTAGCCCCTCTCTTGCTATATCCAAGGCTCATATCCTCCCCATAAAATTTCTTTATTATTTTATCACAACACTGTAACAAGATAAAGTATAAAAAAATAAAGGGTCCACAACATATATGTTGTGAACCCTTATGGTTAAAATTAAAGTTGAGCTGCAACTTCAGCTGCAAAATCCTCATTCTTCTTCTCAAGACCTTCGCCAGTTTCAAAACGAACAAAGCTCTTGATATTGAGAGTAGCACCTGTTTCCTTAGAAACCTGCTCTAAGTACTTAGCAACTGTCTGCTTTCCGTCCTCAGCCTTTACGTAAACCTGATCAAGTAAGCAGATTTCCTTAAGCTCCTTAG
>CAMJBT010000031.1 GCA_946403965.1 uncultured Pseudobutyrivibrio sp.
AGGACGATTATCCCAATGCTATGAAGAGCTGGTACAAGAACTGGGACGTAATATCACCGATTTTTAAGTTCTCCTCAGACGTCAGGAAGATCATTTATACTACCAACGCTATAGAGAGCCTTAACAGTGGCTATCGCCGTCTGAACAAGCAGAGGAGTGTATTTCCGAGCGATACAGCGCTCCTGAAGGCTCTGTATCTTGCAACACATGAGATAACTAAGAAATGGACTATGCCGCTGCGAAACTGGGGTAAAGTTCTTGGTGACCTCGAGATCATGTACCCTGACAGGCTCGGCTGAGCTACCGGATATCAGCCTGATTCCATTCCGCTGCGCTCCATTCCAACAGGCTGATATCCAAAGAACCTTGACAAATTACAGTATCTATTGTATACTGTAAAAAAATCTGAGCGGCTGAATATAGTCGCTCAGATAATAACGTTTTTATCACAGTTTTTGAATTTACAGAAATTTTTTCGCAGAGCCGCATTTATTTATAAATTCCTCTTTATTAAAGTTGTGTTTGCTTTCATAATTGGAATTAGTCACCTTTTCATATTCTTGTGTTATTGATATTTAGAGATATACAAACCTTGAATTATTGGCCATGTTGTTGAAAATGTATTTGAAAGGAAAAATTTAATCAAATTACGATATAAGGAGAAATATTATGATTTACACATGTGATAACTGTCATTATACATTTGCAAGTGATAAACAGGAATATGTTTGTCCTGAATGCAAAGTATCATCGATAGAGAGAAAACTTGGAAAGTATATTACTTCTGTTCCTGCATTACGTGAAGCTACTAAATGGGAGACTGATATGTATTTAGCTCAAGCAAATACAATTGTGCCTACTGTAATAGGTGATCCACTTTTAAAAATTCTTTGCAATTTAGAGAAAACAGGTGTTGTATTCGCTAAAATAGGAAAGAGTTCCGACTGCACTAGAGGCAAAGGGGAGCATTACCCATACAAAATAGGCTTAACCCCTTATAATCCACGGAACTCATTTACATTTGAACCGATAAATATTGTACATAATTATATGCATTATGGAGATGAATTAATAGTTTTCAGCTTTACGGAAATGCTAAAAAACCATAAGAATGAAGTCGATGATATCTTAGCTATTTGTGAAGACAGTAAAAATAGAGGCTGTTTTCAAGCAAATATGCTTTATGTTTCTGAAACTATACCGCTTAATTCCAAAAGAGCTATTGATAAAATGGTTCCTTATGTGCCCGAAACTGAGATTGAAAGTATATTGGCTAATTATTATAATAATGATGAAGGAGATTTTGATACCATATGTTATTTGGAGCAAAAATTGAGGGAAAGATTCCCAACATTTACAAAGCAGCATACAATGTCAGGAGATATTGAAAAAACAAAAATACGCATTTTTAGATTAAAAAAGCTTATTAGAGAAACAATAAAAATAAACTATGTTACATATAGGCGACTTCGCGATATTTTTCACGGAAACACAATGCCAATAAATTCAAAGCCTATTGTAGTTAACGGGATAGAATATAATAATGTTGAATTGGGATAGATACATAAGAATATTTTTTATGGAAATAATCGCTGTTTTGTTTCTGAAAAACCACCAGTTTTACTGTGAGGTTCAGAAAACAAAGAAAAAGCCGATGCAAATGCATCGGCTTTAGTAAGCGTCAAATAAAGCGCGTCTTAAAAAATGGAGTTCCAAAGTGTATAATAGAGTCTAAGCAAGTCCATAGACTAAATATAAAACCTATATTTCTTTACAAAGTTATAATGAAGATAACGCTGATATATATATATTTAAATGAAATAATTGAAAAGGATAAAGAGGCAAGCGCCCATTTGAAAGATTATTTAAAAAATCAAAAAAATGATTGGTTGAATGTGGATTAAGTATACATTTGTTCTTGGTACTGCATATACGTAATTCTTTGACTATAATAAAAGCCGATACATAATGTATCGGCTTTTATTTACTATTCAGTATGGTTTATTTGATGCTTACTAACATAGATGCTTTGTTAAAAATGGTGGTTATTTGTACTAGTAGGGATTGCATTATATTGAGATATTAATGTTAGTAGGGCAGTAATTTTTAGTTTTAAAGTATAGGATAAAAGATTTTGTCCTAAAGCGACTTTATTATGTCCTGAAAAGCAAAAAATGATATTGATTTTCACTAAAATTTATGATATTCTATAATTATCATAAATAGAATTTTATGTGCTATATTATGTATATAAAGAAGGAGTGTGTTTCATGAAAAACGTCAAAAAAGTTTTATCTGCTACAGTTGCATCTGTTCTTACATTGTTATCCATACCGCTTAGTGTAAATGCTGAATCAAACAATTATGAGAAAGATGTTGTACAAAAGTATATTCTAAGCGATTCTGTTCCTGACGCCGCTGTAGATTATGCAAATCAATATTTTTCAACATATACAGAAGACGAATTGCTTGATTTAAGCTTTACTCCATTAGAAATTAAGAGATTGAGTCTTTCGAAACCAATTACAGCATTTGAATATGATGAATGCGATTCTAATCGTTATTATTTTCCAGTGCTTCATGATGATGATATTGTGGCGATGCTCACAATGGTTGATCCGGGCGATGGCTATTATTCGATTCGACTTGGAAAAAGCAAGTTCGCAGACTCTTTGAATGAAATTAATAATACGATTAATAGTCCAGTATCACTTGTCATTACAGATGATGCAATGTATACAATCGACAAATATGATTCTCTTACTGTTGTGGATGAGTTTTCGTGTTCTTCAAGTATTACCAACAAATCATATATACAACCACAGGTGTCATACAATGACGTTATTGACGTAAATGAGAATATTGTTCCTATAAATAGTCAAACATATATTGATTTTAGCAACAAAAATCCGACCAATTCAACTAAGGTACTTGTTCAATATGGCTTGAATGTTCCTTTTGTAGCAAATGGTTCAAATAGCTCATATCCAGGTGGATATTGTTGGGCTTCGTCTGCAGCATCTGTAATAAAATACAGAACTACCACCTCTCTTACAGCCACACAGATTAGAAACCAGCTTTTACAAGGGGGCTTTGCAGGATATGATTACGAAATTCAAACAATATTCCAGACAGAGATTGGTGGGACAATTACACTACTCTCTGGCAATGGGTTTATGTATTACACCACACTAAAGCCAATAATTGATAGCAATAGGCCCATTTATACAGATTGGCAAAATTTCACAGACGGTAAAGCTCATGCTATGGTTGTGAGAGGTTATTACTATGATACTGCTATCTATGGTCCTTTAACTGAACGTGCTACAGTGATGGATCCAAATTATTCAACATATCAATCGATAGCACTTTATCCTTCTTTCAGATATAGCATAGGAACTGGTGACTACGAATGGTACAGTTCTGTATATTAAGAAAAAAGTCAACCATTTTCATTCTTGGTACGATAATAATGATACATTCAGCTTTTATAGGATGTTCTAATAACAGCTCTTTATCATCAAAAGATAATACGTTATTTTCTTTGGATAATTCGACTTTTTCAAATATAGGAATTGAATATTCTTGGGAAAATTGGACATACGAAGAGGTATCACATGAAATAAATAATTACTTAGGAGAAAAGGTTGATGAACATACTCTCGCTTTAAAAAGCGAAACTGGGAAAAAGCCTGTTCCGCCAGGAAATTATCCTCCAGGTGTGCGTTTTGGAGAAAGTGATTGGAATAATTATTCTGTTGATTTTGATATATGTTTCAATGGTGCTGCTTCTTTTTTCTTTATCATATACGATGAAACAAATTTATTTGATTCGAATGAAAATGATAATGTACAACGATATTGGTTTAAGATATCAAGAGATGGCGATTTAACTTACGAAACGACATTAGGAACAAATATAGAATATTTATATGACAATGGCACGAAACTTGAAATTAAAGATTTTAATCCGGATTTATGGAATCATGTCTCAATAAAAACGATAAACAATGATATCGTGTTATTTTTTAATAGCAATAAGATAGGAAAGATAGATACGTACAGTGATAATGATAAAGGAAAATTTGCCATAGATGGAAGTTCAGGATTGATGATAAAAGATTTACAGATATATTGCTGATTCCAATATCTACACATTCAAAACCATACAGCATAAGTTAAAATCATCATTGTGGAGCATATCACAATAAGTATATATGCTAACGGCATACATTTACCACAAGGCTCTCGGAAACGCTGTGCAAACGTTTCCGAGAGCTTTCCATTTCATCGGTATGCTCTTTTCACACTCCACAGACATGGACGGCCGTGGTGGGTATTTTCATTCGCTGTGTGGCATAGCAAAAGATTCTGTAATTTCTGTAAAGCCATTAAAGCATTATGTTATGCGGTTATTGATGCCCAAAAATGTACACCTTATTTTATAGGAAAAATAGATTATTATTCAAATGATGTTTGGCATTTGGGACTTTTTGCAAATCAAGGAACAACAGCTTCGAGTTTGAAATGGGGAGTATCAAGTAACTATTCACCAACAACATCAACATATTATTCACATATTTTTGATTATGCAGATGTCTATGGTATTTCTAATATGAATACTTGTTTAAACGATTACTGGACGATTGCGTTAGCACGTAACACAACAAATACAACACAAATTTTATATACAAGGATAATTGATAATTTAGGGGAAAATATTGCTCCAACAAATGTGGTTTTTAATTATATGAGTAACAATGTTTATTCATATTCTAAACAAATTAATTTAAAAAAAGGAAGAATATCCGTATACGATCACGAGAATTTGACTTCGGCGGATGCCTCGCTTCTGCAATCGTTCATATTAGGTAATACGGAATTATCTAATTTGCAAATGTACTTAGCTGATATGAATGATGATGAATCGGTAGATATATTTGATTTGGTAATTTTACGCCAAGCTATATTATCTCAAAACAACAATAGTAATTATTATGATGAAATTATGAATGTATATATTCCTGAATTTGAATGTACTATTGAAGAATATATTTTATCTGAATATGGCGAAAAAGGGGTTCTATACGCTAATAGGCTATTGACAAATTGTGTTTAAGTTTTTTGAAGCAGTCAAAGAATTATAATAATTTTGGTAATCTTACGGATAATGTTATATGTTAAAAGGGCTATTCTGAAACGGAGAATAGCCCTTTTAACTTTATGAAAAACTGTGTATATAAAAAAACTATGACAAAAACATTATGGTCTTTGATGGGGTCAACAATGTTAAACCAAAGGACAGGGGAATTTATTATACAGTGCTTGAAATCACCAATAACACTTAAACACAGTCAAGCTCAGCGTATTTAGAAACCAAAGCGTAAATATAATTAACAATAAGCTTGGGATAGTTGGCGTATACCATCAATTTTTGTGAGGAAAAGCCTGTAAAGTTTGGAAACCCTCTGTATTGATTTTTAGTTTTATCTATAGTACAATAATATACAGAAAGACTTGAGTTCTACGCATACTTTTTTCTGAATAAAACGTCTATTTGTATTGAAAAGAGCAGAGCTATAAAGAAGATGAATCGTCACGCTGTACATATGCAGGCGGATATAAATAAATCATGGCGGTCAGCAGAGCGTTGGCATAAGACTCCAGTAGTGCGAGTAATAGTAGCTTCAGAAATGTACAAAGAAGGATATAAGTTCGGTGTTACTGGAAATGAAGTCTGGTGTATTGAGAAAGTAACAGTGGAATATATTGGTGACATGGTTTATAATAAGACGTAAAAGGTTCAAATAAATTTAATAATTAGGCATGAATCTATGGCGATTAAGGTGATATTTTATGTTGGATAAATATATTGAAATCTCTATATATGCAGTAATATGTGTATCTCTAATAATAGTATTATATGTTTTAAAACGTAATCACTATCCATTTACCCCTCTTACAGAAAATCTAAAGTCTGAAATAAAAAAATATGGACTTGTTCACTTTACATCTTCGTACAGAAAAGATATAATTGAACAAAGCAAAACCATGAAATCCGGCGATTCACTTTCTGGTAGTTTAAAGCGGAGTGCGATGTACCGAGCCGAAAAAGGACTTATTTGGTTTTATTCAGGTAAGAATAAATTTACAGATTTAAGTGAGAAAAGTCAAAGGATACTGCACAAAAGAGAATGTGAGTTTGAGTGTAGATTTACAGATATTTCAGATGAAGATTTGAATAGAATAACATACAGAAAAAAAGACCTGGCTTTTGTATATAGAGGAACAATTGATATAAGTAGAATCAAGATTGAAAGGATATCTTTCGATAGGTAACCAGCTATAAGCGTGATTGCAGATTGGAGAGAAAATGATGAACAATCACTATATTCCTCAGTTTTTATTAAAGCATTTCTGCGAAGCCGGATTGATTCAATACTGCGATATTGAAAATAAGAAAGTTGAATCCAGAAATACTCGTTCAATCTTTTCTGAAAAGGGCTATTATCCCGATGAATTAGAACATGATTTGTGTAATAAAATAGAATCCCAGTTTTCTAAGTTGTTAAATGACAAATTGGCTGTTTCACGATATAAGGTCACGATAAATTCTGATGAAATGTTTTTATTAAAGAAGTATATGATTATAACTGCGTTAAGGTATAACTCGAGAGAATTGGAAGATGATCCTTTCATATCTAAAATGCCGTTAGATGAGAAAACTAAGTTAATAGGCGATTTTTATGGAAGAATAAATAAGGTTCTTAATTGTAAGAATCATATCGAAATGCTTCAGTTAATTGACATAAATAAGCTTAATAATTTAGGGTTATTCTCTTATGTTAAGAACATTATGCATTCCTATACCATAATCGTAAAGACAAATAATTGCAAACAAGACTTCTTGATAACAGATAGAGGATGTACAAGGTATTCAGGAACATTAAGTGTTAAGAAAGCTTTTATGTTATTAGATGCTGCAAAAGAAACAAACGATCCGTTTTTGGCACAATTAGCTTCAATGGTTACAATACATGATTACTCTGTGTTTCCAATTACAAAAAATATGGCAATTATTAACATGAGTGTCTTTTTTAAATTGTTTACAAAGACATCTCCATACAGAGCAATGTTCTCGAATTTATCATCGACAATCAGTACAGTTTTAGGATTTGGTGATATAAGCCTTATCGAAGATCCAAAGGTTAAGAATATGCTCAATGGTTATAAGGAATATACGATGGAAATAAAACAGTTATCCTCAACAGATGTGTTCTTCTTAAACTCTTTATTATTCTCTTTATGTAAAAAAAACTTTGCTTTTGCAAATAAATCTCGAATAGAGCAGAGTTTGGAGTATATTCAAAAAGAGAAGAATATTGATCTATCATTTGTTTGATAAAGAATATGTTACCTACACTTGCAGCTTTTTTACGAAAGGAAGATATCACATGAAATTCAGTAATCCAGTTATACTATATATTGAAAGAAACAATATGATCAATGATTTTATATCATATAGCGTTTATATGCGCTTTCTTACTGGCCTATCATATTTTAACTCAGCTGTGCTTGTTGCCCAAAGACGAGGTATAGGTTTTGCTGCAAGTGAAGCAACGTGGAAAAATCGTTTTGGAAGAGAGATAAAGCCTGGTGCAAATCCGCTGGTTATAATTAAGCCGTTTGCTCCCATAGATTTGTTTTTTGAAGCAAGTGACACTTATAGCCCCAAGGGTGATTCCCTCCCCAGCTGGATTGCTGAAGACTCATCTCACATTCCAGATTTCCCTTGTAGGCCATTTGGAGTTAATATTGATTCTATTATAAAAATGCTGAACAATCATGGCGTGTATTATGATGAGAGAGGAATGGGTGAGCGAGCAGGTGGCATTATGGAATACTGTGAGGTCCCGGTATTTGTAAAAGCTTATCATAATAAGGAATATGCTAGCATTCAGACACATTATGCAATGGTTGTTAATTCAAGGAAATCATCAGAAGAGAAAGCAGCTGCAGTATTTCATGAGATTGGACATTTGCTATGTGGTCACTTGCCGCAGGATGAGACATTGAAAAAATATAGCTGGATTGATTTGTCTATTTCCAAACGTGATCGAGCGAATTTTACAACTGAGCAGAAAGAATATGAAGCCGAAACTGCCTGTATGTTAATAATGAAAGGCCTTGGTTATGAATATGACCGATCTAAGTATCTTGATGGTTATCTTGTAAACGGAGTTGAACCACAGTATGACTTGGAAATGTCTATAGCTGCTGCAGATCAGTTTTTGAGATGGATGAAAGGTGATTCAGAATTGCTGCATTATATTCCAAATATTGCATGATAAAAAACAAGAAACGAGGAAAGCAATTCAATGCCCCCTACTATTCTTATGCAGTCAGAACAAGAGACGATCTCTTACCGCAGAACAATACAAGCTTTTCTTACACATAATTACAGAAACACCTTTTGAAAGGATGGTCATTAGGAGAAACTATGGAGTATAAAATCTCAGAAACACTCACTCTTAGTGATGATGTTATTAATGAATTGGATAAATGCTTTGCTACTTCTGCATTTAATGCGAGGAATGGAAGCAGATATATTGCCTGTGTAGGAGAAAATGGGGATTATGGGTTAGATACAATTTTTGATGGTTTTGCAGAAACAGTTAAAACCTTAATAGCCAGTATTGGTGAAGGAAAGAATTGTGCTGATCCTCTCGTTTATCCTATTTTATATTGTGTAAGGCATAGTATAGAATTGTTTCTTAAAATGTCCTATGAAATGATGTTTGCAATTAAAGGAATCAAATCGAATAAGTCTACATTCGAAAAAGCAAGGGATATTTCTTTGAAAATAGAAATGTTAAAAAAAGACAAACGAGATCCGTTTTTTACAGAAACTGATGAGGAGTGCGATTTAGTTAAACAACAGAATCAAAAAATTGATGAAACAATAGCTTTGCTTTCAGAGCAATATGATTCATGTTGGGACAAAATACTCTGTAACAAAGAGAATCAAATGACTCATAATCTAGAATCATTACATAAAGATATTATTGCTATTTATAATGTTGATGAAAGAATTCAAACAGAATATGATTTTATTGCAAAATATCTGGAAGATTATCTCAAGCGAGATCCAAACGGAGATATGTATCGTTATCTTGTAAATGATCATAATAAAAGACACTTTGTAAGTAAAGGTATTCAAACAGTCGATCTTCTCAAAATTGGAGAACAATTTATACACTTAAAAGCACTATTTGAGGATTATTTGAGCAATTTGTCAAATATTCACAGAGAATACTCTACGTTAACATATTCATCAAAACTATCACGTAAGCAATTAGAGGAAATTTCTTTTTTAGTTCCTAAGCCAGATGAATTCAGCTCGATGATAGAGGCGTTCAAAATACAAATAATGACCAAATATCAATTATCAAAAAGCGACTTTGATAAAGCACTTAAAATTATCAGAAATCATAATGAGTTTTCGTGGAATACGGGAAAAGAATTATTATGTCAAAAGATAAGAACTGATGTATTAGCATTGATCAAGCAATGTGCTTGTGGTGAAAAAGAGTGGGAAGATGCATACAGTTTTTTATCAAAAGATGAATTCTACTCAATACTAGCATTTAAAGAAATTGGTCGTTATCCATATCAGTATTATTCTGAGGACTACTATATAATAGTTCGCGATTTCCAAAATAGACGACTGGATCGATATGCTCTTAAGCCTAACGTTGATTTAAAATTTGTAATAAGGGGGATGATAATATGTGGACAACATACCTATGCAGAATTATTAAAAACTCTACAATCCAGTGATAAACAACTAATAAGTTGACTTGGATGCGGAGTTTTTTCAGAAATGTTTGGGAAATAGCGATTTATCTTATGCCATTTTTTATCAATGACACACAGACTTTAGCATTATATTGCAAAATATAATGCTTTTGCACAGTATATACCTTGAAAAGAAAATGCTAATCTCCAAATGTCATTGTTTATTCTTTTCAATCAAGCCGTAAATGAAACTATTCAACTGATAAGAGAAGAAAGTAATCATAATACCTCTATTCAAAATAAAAAGGAGAAAAAGTGGCAAAAGTATCGGGAAATAATCATAGTAAAATACAAATGAATCATTATTCTAATCAGAAAAATCCTAATAATTCCACGCATAGGGCTGTGCAGAATAATCGTTCAAATCAGATGAACCCCAATAATGTTCGCTATAAGGGTGAAAATGCCAATAAGTCTGGCAAATAAAAATTAAAAGTGTGTGGCACACATAAGGATAATATTATATTTATTAAAAGGTTGCATGATCATAAGGTCATACAACCTTTTTCTTATGTTTATGATTAGTTATGAAAATGTCCTAAAGGGACGTTTAGTTGTCCTGAACAGCATTGCTAAATAAACTGAGTATGTGTTACTATATAATTAAGAGATAGGAGATGATATGTAAGTTAGACAGACAGCTACAAGAGGAGGTTTTCAATGGGCAATGATGCGAAATTATACCGCCGTTTCCTCGATGGTGATGACAATGGACTTGCTGAGCTGATTGATATATATAATGAAGGCTTGTCGCTTTATATAAATAGTATTGTCAATAATATTTGTGAAGCTGAAGAATTGATGCAGGAAACATTTGTTAAAATAGCAATCAAAAAACCTGGATTTAATGGCAAATATACATTTAAAACTTGGCTGTATACGATTGCAAGGAATTGTACATATGATTATTTACGTCACAGATCGAGGTATGCAGATTTTACAATAGACGAATGCTTTTATCTTTCAGACGAGATTGATATTGAGAGAAAGTATCTCATTGATGAGCAAAAAATCGAACTTCATAAAGCTATGCAAAAAATAAAGCCTGATTATTCCCAAGTTCTGTACCTGATGTATTTTGAAAATTTCAAGACAGATGATATTGCGAGAATAATGCATAAATCAAAAAGCCAAATCAAAGATTTGATATATAGAGCAAAAAAGTCATTGAAATCTGAATTGGAAAGGGCTGGCTTTATTTATACGGATTTATCAAAATAGCAACAATAATAGCCAGCAAGTACTACAAAGATTATACAAGAAGTAGAAGCGCTCTATCTTATAACGGGCTTCTACTTTTTTATATATACTAATTATGACTGTTCAATTAAACTGCGAAAAAAATCAATTAGTTCCGTTTAATATATAGAGGCAAAATCATATCATATAACTGAGGAGCTGAAGAATGGTATGAAAAATAAATTGAAACTAAAGATTTTTGGTATATTCTCAGGCTTGACAATAATCTTTACACATACAATAGTTCATGTATATGCAGGGGATTACCAGCCTTATGATCGTATGCAAGACTTAATAATGCTTGACGGAGAAAAGCAAGAATTATCAGTAGAGAAGGAATTGAAGTATCAAGAAGTTCCTGTTAAGTCATTTACGATCAGCAATCTTTCTCCCGATATTACAACCAATTTTGACTATACTGATTGGTGGTATAGTGAATGGGAGGATTGTCGTTATGTATTTCTTCCTGTTACTGCTGATCGCAGTAATCTCATTATTACCTATAGTGCCGATGAAACGCTATATTTAAATGGTCAGGCTATTAAGTCGGGAGAAATGACCTCGATGTTAGTTGATGCTGATACATTTCAAATTACTGTCGGAGATAAAGATTGCGGTACACTGAAGATTATGCAATCTAACATTGGGTGTATCTATCTGTCGACATCACACGGCGGATTGAATACTCTTGATAATAACCGAAGTGTTATAATAACTGGAAAAGCCCTGATGCTGAATGCAGATGGAGGTACTGAATACAATGGTAATATTGAAAAGCTTACAGCACACGGGAATTCCTCATGGGATTACAGTAAAAAAAAGCCGTACAACTTGAAACTGCCGCAAAAGGAAAACCTATATGGTATGGGAAAAGCAAAGAAGTGGGCTTTATTGGCGAATTATCTCGATCACTCTATGATGAGGAATAAGTTGACAGAAGAAATGTGCAAGGCGGCAGGAATGGAATACGTTATGGATTCTGCTTTTGTTGATCTTTATGCTGACGGCTCATATCGTGGCACATATCAGCTTTATGAACGAGTGCAGATACAGAAGAACCGTATCAATATTCGTGATTTGGAGGAAGTGACCGAAAAGCTGAACAGCCGTGACCTCAATGAGTATACACAATGGGTATTTGGTGCTGATAGTGCAAACGAATATAAGGAAAACAGCTATAAATATTATGATATTCCCAATAATCCTGAAGATATAACAGGTGGTTATCTGTTGCAGTTTCAGCAATGGAACAGATACGGCTATAAATGTAAAAGCGGATTCGTAACATCAAGAGGACAGGCTATCGGCATTGACGGTCCTGAGTATGCTTCAAAAGCACAAGTCGAATATATCCGTTCGTTTGTGCAGGATATGGAAGATGCAATATATTCTGACAACGGATATAATGCCAAAGGCAAGCATTACAGCGACTATCTTGATGAGGAATCACTTATTATCGCATATCTTGTGCAGGAGATCAGCGAAAATATTGATGCCACATATTCCAGCTTTTATCTGTGGAAGGATTCGGACTTTACTGGTGACGGCAAGATGCATTTCAGTCCGGCGTGGGATTTTGACCTTGCTTATAATAACTTCCCGACATTGCGTGTCAATTCAGACGGAAATATCGGCTATTCGTATAAGCCTGATAATCTGTTCGCCGCATATTTCCCCATACATGGCTATGAGGACGGCGGACAGACCTCATCTTCTGGCAGTGGTCGTCCGACTGTCGGTATTAGTTGGATCGGACAGCTTTATAAGCAGGACAATTTCAAAAAGCGTGTGGCAGAGATATATTTTGAACGATTTGAGCCGTATCTGTCGTCGCTGAACGATAATGATAATCTGAATTTATTCAAAATGGCTGAAAATATCCGTCCCTCGGCTGAAATGAACAATGCTCGGTGGCACACCTATGGTGGTGCAAGTTATTCTGTGTTTGGTTCTGCAACAAGTGGCACATCATTTATGGAGTCTGTGAACAAGGTAGGCGATTACATTCATCATAGAGCTGACTGGCTGAATGATCTATGGAAACCATATACCTATGTCAAGGGTGATGTGAATGGTGACGGCGAGTTTAATGTATCCGATGTTGCATTATTACAGAAGTGGCTGCTTGCCGTACCCGATATACCTCTGTCGCAATGGCGGGCTGCTGACCTGTGTAAAGATGATAGATTAGATGTATTTGATTTGTGTCTGATGAAGCGAGAACTGCTGTACCAATAAGGTGCAGCAGTTCTTTATTTATTGATAATGATTGTTAAACAATCAAAAAATAAACTTTAGGATATTTTTTTGATAACAGGTGCGAAAAAATGCTCCTATCTACGTTTAATATATAGAAAAGGATGATATACAGCTACAAGAGGAGGTCTCCAATGGGTAATGATGCGGAACTATACCGCCGTTTTCTCGATGGTGATGACAATGGACTTGCTGAGCTGATTGATATATATAATGAAGGCTTGTCGCTTTATATAAATAGTATTGTCAATAATATTTGTGAAGCTGAAGAATTGATGCAGGAAACATTTGTTAAAATAGCAATCAAAAAACCTGGATTTAATGGCAAATATACATTTAAAACTTGGCTGTATACGATTGCAAGGAATTGTACATATGATTATTTACGTCACAGATCGAGGTATGCAGATTTTACAATAGACGAATGCTTTTATCTTTCAGACGAGATTGATATTGAGAGAAAGTATCTCATTGATGAGCAAAAAATCGAACTTCATAAAGCTATGCAAAAAATAAAGCCTGATTATTCCCAAGTTCTGTACCTGATGTATTTTGAAAATTTCAAGACAGATGATATTGCGAGAATAATGCATAAATCAAAAAGCCAAATCAAAGATTTGATATATAGAGCAAAAAAGTCATTGAAATCTGAATTGGAAAGGGCTGGCTTTATTTATGAAGAACTCTAAAGAAATAGCTGCGACTGTTTTTAAGAAAAGAGATGAACATCTTAAAAACAGTATGATAAAGCGCAGAAGAATGAAAAAATATGCCTATGTAGGCTCAATAGCTTGCTTATGTGCTATTGTTGTAGCAGTAGCTGCAAATCTACTTAACAATAATAATGGCAAGCTGCCTTTTGTATCGGATACATTTATTTCTGAATTTACTCAAAGCTATACTGTAGTTGAAGAAATAACAGAAGATAGTTACATTCAGTCGAATACAAGTAATAACTATAATAATTCAGAACCTTCATCAGTCTGTGCTAGTTCTGTTGAACAAAAGTCATCAAGTATTCGTACTGAAAAAAGTACTGACGGAGAAGCAACTAATGTTGATACTAAATTAAGTAACGGCAATCAAACTCAGACTTCTACTTCAAATACAAGCGAATTCATGACAGAAAACGAAACTGTTAGAGAACGCAGATGGGATGAAAAAAAACTTACACAGCAATTTCCAGAATTCTCCTATCAAAATACGATGTATGGATTGCGCGACGCTATTATTGAGAATGACTATATAGGCGATTCGATAGGCAATGTATCGCTTACTGGATACGATGTCTATGAGGATAAATCATATATAATATCTGCAAATATATACCAGATAACAGACATTTCGAATCAAGCTGCTATTGCATTAAGATTTGAAAATACATCTTCATATTACGTTTATTTCAACAGAAATTACATTCCAAATACATTAGGGATGCTGATTGATGATTTGAAAATGGAAAGTCTCCTTGTAATTGAAACTATGTATGTAAATGGTAATATTCCTGTTGACAATTTTCCTGCCGATGCTATGATTGATTTGATATTGGACAGTAGAGAGTGTGAATGCACGACCGATGATGTAATTCATAATACTGTTGTCTCATTTAGTGCAAGTATTCCTTTGCTCGGTATAAAAAACAAATCTGTAGCTCTTACAAAAGATGGCTACATTATCACAAATATTATGGAGAATAATAATCAATTTTACATTGGTGAAGCGAAGGTAAATGAGATTTGTGAGATACTTGGGGTATATGATATTAGCTATACCAATATTGTAGTTCAAGAGCCTCAAAGCAGCGATCTTGTACTTGAATAATACAAAAAGGTGATTATAATGAAATTGATACCAAAAATAATATCTACACTTCTTTGTTCTTCTATTCTTTTGTGTGGGTGTTCTGATAAGGAGACGTCTGAACCGAATATAACAGGAAATAATGATCCAGCAACAATAACTGATGGCGAAAGAACAGTGCATAGTTTCTTGAATATTGAAGAAGAAACAAATTACGATAATCTCGTTGTTAAAACATCAGAATCTACATATAAAGTAAGTGATGATATTGTTACTGGCGTGATAACAAATAATGATCCAGGTAAAGGATTCTATTATTATGAAATTCCATTTATTGAAAAGAATATTAATGGAGAATGGGTTAGGTTTCTTAACAAATCCAATAGGCTTGATGTTGCTGTTTGGTTATTCTGTGGGATAGAAGGAAATAATGATAAACCAAACTCATGTAACATTACCACTAAGTTTTCCGATTATGAACCTAAAATAGATGAAGGTAGCTATAGACTTGTTGTTTTTACAGCGGAGAAAGTTCTCTATGCTGAATTTAATGTAATCAAATAGATTGTATGCTAATTATAGCTTGAATGCTATGATTATATATTAAATTCATTGAAAGGAATGATCTAAATGAAAAACAAATGGAAATCCACAATTGCCGTAGCTCTGTCCGCAGTGTTGAGCGTTGCAGCCACAGGCATAACTGCGTCTGCTGAAACGTCCAATACGGAGCTTTCTGTTGTAACATTTGACTATGCTACAAAGACAGAAAACACCGCCATTCTGGATGTTGATGCTCTTCACCAAAAAAATCAGAAGAAAATTTCTGATCTTAAACTCAGCGAGGAAACGATAAACGAAGCATATAATCCTGTTTCGGCATCATCGGAAATATCACCTCTTTTAGGAGGAGATTCTCCTGATTCGATTATAGGTACTGATGATCAGGTTCAGGTAAATCCTAACCAATTCCCCTATTGTGCTGTTCTTGCATTAAGACTTGGCCGTGATACAAATGGTGATGGCGTATCAGATACTTGGTATCTTGGTACTGGTTATCTTGAAGGTCATGATACTATGGCTACCGCTGGTCATAATTTCTGGACTGGTAGCGACTGGATTAATGAATGCCGTGTATATGTTAGACAGAATAGCTCAACGTATGGAAATACATATTACTATCCTGCAAGCTGGATTTGCTCTACTGCTTATACCAGTAATTCCAGCGATAGCTATAATTATGATTGGTGCGTAGTAACGCTCCAAAATAATTTAGGCGGCTCTAATGGTTGGTTTGGTAAAGGAACTTCTTCCGGTAGTTTAGTAGATAAGTATGCATATATTGCTGGTTATCCTGCTGCTACAGCGTCAAAAGTTGGAAAACAGTACGTTGCTTCAGGCTATATTACCTACTCAGATGACTACCGGATCGGATACCCGATTGATACAGAAGGCGGTAATAGTGGTTCTCCTGTATATGATTCTGATTATATTTCGTGGGGCATACATACAAGTGGTGGCACAACAAGTAATTATGGCGTAAGATTTACATCGGCTCTCTATGAAATTTTACAAAATAATTATCTTGAAGGCTTAGAACGTTGGACTTAAGTTAAAGTAGGTGAGAATATGAAGAACATGAAAAGATTTATTATTCTTCTTTCTTCGTTACTGATTGTTTCTTCACTGTCAAGTGTTGTTGCTTTCGCAGAGGAGAATGAGTCTACGGGGGCATACATTCCAGAAGGAATTGAGATCGCTGATCCGATTGTTTCCGATGAAAACAAGATACAAAAAGATAACAAGGAGAACGATCTTAACGTAATTTCTGATGTCTCTGATTTAATTACCGATCATGAAACAATCATCACGATGCTGAATGACTTTGTCAAGGGAAATCAGTTGTCCGATGTAAGAATTGGTGATGATAAGACCTCCGGCAAGGTAATCTTATCTTACTATTACGTTTACCCTGGGCAGGGAGATATGTTCAAGAACTTTATCAGTGAAAAGAACATTGATGCCAATGAAATTATGATTTTAGTAATGGAAGGTGCTATCGAAGCTCCTGATAAAGAGGAAGAAAACAGCTTAATCACCGACCATGAGACTATCATCGCAATGCTGAATGATTTTGTCAAGGAAAATCAGATGTCAGACGTAAGGATCGGTGATGACGAAGCGTCCGGCAAGATTATCTTGTCTTATTATTACGTTTATCCTAAGCAGAAGGAGATGTTTGAGAACTTTTTCAGCGAGAAAAACATCGATTCCAATGAGATTACGATGCTTGTAATGGAAGGTGCTATCGAAGTGTCTGATAAGACAAATGAAAACAGCTTAATTACCGACCATGAGACTATCATCGCAATGCTGAATGATTTTGTCAAGGAAAATCAGATGTCAGGCGTAAAGATCGGTGATGACAAAGCGTCCGGTAAGATTATCTTGTCTTATTATTACGTTTATCCTGAGCAGAAGGAGATGTTTGAGAATTTTATCAGCGAAAAGAACATTAATGCCGATGAAATTACGATTTTAGTGATGGAAAGTGCTGCTGAAGTTTCTGATAACTTAAAAGGCGATACTAACTGTGACAATCAGGTTGATCTTTCAGATGCGGTAATGATAATGCAAGCTCTTGCTAATCCAAATAAGTATGGTTTAGACGGTACAGCAGAAAATCATATGACTGAACAAGGCAAGCTCAACGGTGATATGGATGGTGATGGTTTGACTGTTGGCGATGCTCAGGCGATACAGCGAAAGCTTCTTGGACTGGAAGTTACCAATTCACAAGAGAATGATAATCAGCAGCCAGTTTCCGTTAAATATGAATCATTTTCTCATGATTATCCATATTACAATACTGTTTCTGACTTAGCAAATAAAGCAAATCAGGTTTTTAGCGGAAAAGTCACTAATATCTCATTTGAAATGCTCGATTTGAGAACGATGCAGCCGGTAAAAGCTGATGAGGATTCACAAAGGGCAATGATATGTACAATCTATGAAATTGAAGCTGAGGAAGTGTACGCTGGAACACCGACTATTGTGAAACTTAGAATTGAAGGAGGAATTCCCTCTAGCTTTGAGCAAGAACAAATCACACTATTAGGAAGCGATACAATTCCTGTTATGGAAGGCGCACCAGTACTTGAGGTTGGTTCAAATTATTTATTTGCCTTGTATCATGAAGATGGATCAGAGTATTCTTCTATTCTGAATCCAATGCAAAGCATTTATACAGAAGATAATGTAAACACAGACGGAGTTTCAGGTGCCGATATTATTTCTTATTTCTCTTAGCTGAAAGTATTATGGAATGAACTGCGGAGGTGATTCCAATGTGCAACTATAACTAATCTTGTAAGATAAAACGCATATCATGTTTTGTTTCGTAGAATGAAAATGCGAATGGTATGAACTGGGATCATGTAATGTTGAAATGTTGAAAGGATGAATAAAATGATTTTAAAGAATGCAAGTAAAGTAATGTCAGTCATTCTCGCATCTGTTTTTGTTTTTTCTTCTGTTTCAATAACAAGTGTTGGAGCACAAGAAGAATCAAACAATACTAACCATGCTTATAATGTTGCCGAGGAACTGGTTGATGAAAACTTGATGAAATCCAATCATAACCTCACCCGTCTCTACTCAAAAGAAACCTCGCTTGACACAATAATCTATAGCAACTCAGATGGGACAGAAACTGTATATATGTTTGACGAGCCAGTAAAGTACACCGATGCTGCTGGCAATGTTGTAGATAAAAGTAACATATTGTATGAAGTGAAAGATGATCCATGCAATGGCGGAATTTCGGCTTATGCTAATAAGTTCAACAATATACGTACTTATTTTCCAGAAACACTTACAACTGATAATGGTGTCACCTTGGTTGCGAATGGTGAAACTCTCGAAATGACTCCAAACAATAGTTTTCAGTCAAAATCTTCGAGAAGAAACAATACTGTGATATATTCAAATGCATTTGGTAACAATACTTCTCTTCAATATTCCCCTGAACTCAATGGTTTTAAAGAGGAGTTGGTGCTCGATGCATATAGTGGAAATCAGTTTAGCTACACGTTAGAAACAAATGGGCTGATTCCCGTTATAGACGGACAATCTGTAAAACTCCTTACCAAAACAGATGAAGAGTTTGCTGTAATCAACCCTATCTTCGTATATGATAGTTCTGATGATCCAAACATTACGCTCAACAACAAATACGAACTACGTTACATTACTGACGACAAATACGAACTTACTACGGTTATTGACGATAGCTTTTTGTTGAGCGAAACCACTATTTATCCGGTGGTTGTTGATCCGACTGTTACGGTTTATGCTTCTGGTTCAGGAACGGCAAAAACGATTATAGACACTCCTATATATAATGGAAGCGCTGTTTCAGGACAAACCGCAGGTGTAAACCCTACAAGTGTTCTTGGATATGTGGATAGTGCTTATGGTTCAGGTAGATTGCTTATCCGTTTCCCTGGTTTGGCTAATCAGACTTTCTGGAATTATAATTATACGATTGTAGATGCATCTGTTACATTTAGAGAAGTGTCAGGATTGTACGATACATCAAGTATTGGTGTCTATGAATATACAGGCGAAAGCTGGAATGAGTATTCTACTTATAGTGCATCGAGATGGAATGGTTACGGTACATTCCAGACAAGCCAAAGTTTCAGTTATCCCAATCAGATTGTTGGAACATTTAACATCACAAACATGGCAAAAATATGGCAATCATCTCCAGAACGCTTTAATCGTGGACTTATGTTTAAGAATCTTGACTCCGAAACAAACATTTCAAAACGGAAAATATTCTATACGACAGAAGGAAGCATCAAACCATATATTACAGTAACCTACAACACAAGAACTGTTGAGCCCAGTGCATTAAAACCAACTGGTGGAAACATCAGTAGAAATGTTACTCTGAAAATGGAAGGTGCACTGACAACATCCTCTGAATGGCTTCCGATTCTTAATAATTCAAGGGATGCGTGGAATAATTCACCAGCTGGAACATCGATTTCGTACACTACCTCAGGTTCTTCACCATATACTATAAAGGTTGAAAGTATGCCATCGGAAGTTACTTGGCTTGGACAATATAGCTGGGCAACAGCTCCGGAAGGCCACGCATTACAAAGTTGGATTACAATCAATGCCACTACTCTTAGCGATGCATCAAATAATGCAAGACAAAGTACAGTTGTTCATGAAATGGGACATATGCTATGGTTGAAAGATAATCCAACTACCTCTGATCCTACGCTTATGAGATATGATAGAGATCGTGAAAATACAATAAGACCTCAAGCGTTTGATGTATTTCATGTCCTATATCATTATTCATAATGCAGATAATTAAAGGAGGGGTTCAAAAATGAAAAAAGTAATAAGCATATTGCTATTTCTTTTGGGAGCGATTTCTTTAACTGGTTGCTCGGCATCAAGGAGTACAGAAAAAAACACCATAACCTCGCAAACCTCCAACACTTCTTTGAATAATACAACATTTTCAGTTAATTATGAGGACTTTCATGCAGACTATCCTCACTATGGTACGATTGATGAAATGAAAGAAAAGGCTAATCTTGTGTTCGTTGGAACGGTTCGTAGTATTACCTTTGAACTGTTAGACATGTACACAATGAAACCAATCGATAATCTTGATTCGGCTGGCTTTCCTTTAATTAACACAATCTATGAGGTTGAGGTTAATCATGCATATTCTGATATGAGCGATACAATAGTAAAAGTACGAATTGAAGGTGGAATGCGCGAGCAAATGCTTGATGAACAAGTTGCTACCGCAAAAAGCAATACTATCGTTGTACAGGATGATGCACCATCGTTGACCAGCGGAGAAAGCTATCTGTTTGCCGTGTATTTAGCAGACAATGCCAATTATGCATCAATCGTCAATCCGTTCCAGAGTATCTATTCATTAGAAAACATTGATGCTAAATCAGATGTTCAGGTATTCTCTGCTGCGGATATTATGTCAAGCTATAGTGATAATGCTGTTTGGGAATTTCAGAATCAAAAAGGTGAATGGATGAAATAAGTAAATATAGGTGAAATATGCCGTATAACAAACGCTCTCTGAACTCTCAGAGAGCGTTTCATGTTGGCGCTTTAATAGAAACGTATCCATATCTGAAGGAAGGCTTGAGAGGAGCATTATTGAATGTCATAAATGATGGAGTTGGAGGTATCAATTTAATTTGAACACGAAACGAAACAGTCACTGTTAAAAAAATTTACAATGATTGTGCTTCTGTTAGATAAAAGCTGTTTTTCTCAAAGAAATTTCCTAAATTATAGTACGAGTTTTGAAGAAAAATTATTGAAATTACGCTCCAAACATTGTATAATTATAATATAGGATTTTTTCAAAATCTATAGCTGTAACAAAAAGATAAGAGGGATATGATTTTGATAACTACTCATCATATAAATAATAAATTTTACATAATTGTAGGCGTATATAGTAAAAGAACAAATAGGTGGAGGTGCTTGTGATTAAATTCACAGAATCATACTGGGATGACTGAATATGTGACTTGCGTTAATGCAGTAGAAGTATTTCTAAAAAATTTCTAAGTTGTTTTATGATGTGAAAAGAGGAGGATTTATGATTTGTCGTATACTTGAATTATATCTGAAGCAAAAAGAGGATTATAGAAAACGAAGTATACAGGTTACTAATGTTAAGTATAATTTGATTGTAACTTACATATGCTTAATTATTTTTTCTGTATTGGGAATAGTGAATTTATTTATTCAGATTCCAGATTTCTTTTTCATTGAATTAATTATCTTCGCCTTGCTGTATATGCTGTTATTCATAATGGATCGTAAATATATAAAAAAATCGAATGATAGAGTTAAAGCATATGATAGTTTTTTAGTTGAATTACAAGAAAAACTAATTATAAACGGTGTGAATTGGACTGAAACTCAAAGAATAGATTATTTGATCAGCGAATGCGATAATTGTATTAGTGCTAAAAATAAAGAAAGGAAAAAAATAATAAGGTATGCCGAAATTATAGTATTACCTGTAGCAAAATTTATTGCTGAGATTGTAAAAGATAGGATAGGCATGGTATCTACAGTAGAAATAATAGCAATAATTTTGGTTATATTACTAACAGCATTTTCTTTCTTTGTTTTCATTAATTCAATAGCATCAGTAATTGATTTATTATTAAAAACCGGATCTATAAATGAAATGAAAAATTTAAGGAACACGCTTATGGATATAAAGGTCAGATCAATCACATTGGATCAGTGAGAAAAGATTTGAGTCATGGTGGTTGAAAGAAGTGGAATGTCCTTTATGGATTTATGTGATTTGGGTATATGCCGCTTTTAAGACCTGGTAGAAGAAAAATTATAATCGTGAGATTTATGCAACGCAAAATTTACTGTATCCATTTTAGTTGGCTTGTGTGTAATGTATTTTAGTAATGGATAGGAGAGTGAATAAAGTGACGGAAATGAATATTGAACAGAGAATTGATGAGTTTATGCATGAGTTATGCCAAAAAGCTCAAGAAGCTATTGATAATGGTAAAACTTATGATTTTAATGTTGGCGATTTTATAGCCAAATATAGCAATAGGAAAATTTCGGACATAAAATCAGAACCTATAGACAAATGGACTGAATATGGATGGGTTCCAATTTTACCGTCATTCAAAGGAAATGACATATTAAGTACGCTTATTCCTCCTGATAATTCAGAAAAAGCTGACGATTTTATGATGAAAAAGCTCAATAAGCATGAAATAGATACGATGTTTAATGAACTGCATAAATATGCAAATTTGTATAATCACAATGATAATACTTTATCTGAGGCTATTTCTGCTTTTAATAATCAGTTATATTCAGGATGTTCCTTGCTATTGTTTGCGATGATTGATGCCTGTTTTATTACTTTTCAACCGACTTCTTCAAAAAGTCGCCGCGCTCTTGCGGAAAGAGCAGCTAAAGATAAAATAGAGAACATAGATTCATATCGACTTTCATGTGCCAATATAACACTATGTATTATCAAAGAGATTTTCAAAAATGCCGATGATTTTGCCACTGTAAATGATAACAAACTAAATCGAAATTTTTTGTCACATGGAATGAATAAGTATATGCCAACCTATAAAGATTGTCTAAAGGTATTTGTGCTGCTTTATAGTACATATGTTTTATTTGATACAAATGTATTTAAATGGAAGAAGTGAAGAAAAATATGACATATGATGAACTAAATGAATTTATACTCAACTACCTCAAAAACGATATTACCGGAAGAGCCATTATGCTTAGCGGAGAATGGGGAGTTGGCAAAAGTCACTATATCAAAAACGAACTGAAGCCATTCATCATAAAAAAGGAAAAGAAATGTATTATAGTATCACTATATGGACTTTCTGATATAACTGAAATTAGTAAGGCTATTTTTCTTGAACTACATCCGCTCATAAAAAAACTATTGCCAGCAAAGAGTACGGCACAAGCTGTGGGCAAAACTCTTCTAAATGCAGTATCAAATAAAATTGGTTTCGATATTGATAATCCGAGCGAAGAAACCTTAAAACAACTTTATGAATCCATAAACCTTTCTGGGACACTGGTCATATTAGAGGATATCGAGCGAACTCAGATTGAAATTACCAAGCTACTGGGCTATATAAATAATCTTTGCGAAAATGATCACGCCAAAGTATTGCTTATTACAAATGAAAACGAGTTACTAATGACATATGAAGGTACTAACAGCGAAGGAAAGAAAGTTAGATATTATACCGATTCAGCAATTGCATATAAAAGAATTAAGGAAAAAACTGTTGGAGATACAGTACGTTTCGTCTGTGACTTTAAATCTGCTATACATACTATAATAGGCTCATTCGGTATATATCTCAATAAATATAATACTGAAAAAAGTATCGAAGATATATTAAATATCTTCATGCGGTTGAATTCATTTAATTTGAGAGCTTTCATTTACGGCTGTCAAAAGTGTAAAAATCTTTTTGAGTTTATTTCAGATCGGAATATTATTATTAACGATAGAATTGAGGAAATGATTTTTTACGGAGTCATTGCGTTTACGCAACGAAAAAGCAAGGATTCGAATATCAAATTTGACTCTGATGTATACTTATCAGGGAGATTAGGAGTGGATGACAAATTACCTTTATTCCGTTTTTGCTATGATTACATTGAGTACCAGATGATTTCGGAAGAAGAAATCAAGAAATCGGTATCATACTATTCAGAATATTTAAAAAAAGGAAAATGGAATTCAGGCAGAGATAAAGATCTTAAGGTTATTAAGGCACATTATGTTGAAACAGAGAATAAAGTTAGAAAGGCTCTTTTAAATATTCCTAAAAAGATTATGGACGGATCTATACCATATCATGATTATGGCGTTCTTGCTAATTGTGTCGTTGCTATTAGATATGACGCAGATATAGATTTTGACATTGAGGAAATTATAAAACCAATAATTGATAGCCTAAAAACGATAAGTGACAATATTGATTTTGAGTCCTTATTTAGTTCGGGATATACTATATCAAGTAATGAGGGAATCGAGTATTTCAAAAAAGTAAAGCAAAGAATGAAAGACGCCTTAACTGGAGTATATGAGAATGATGAATTTCCATATACTCCTTCTGAAGTAAAAGACTACTACAAAAAGCTTACAAAAGAATCAAGAGAATATCTCAGAAGGAGAGGATTTGCTTATAAAATTGATATTAAGAGATTGATTTTTATGCTTAAACACTCCTCTTCTGAGGTCATTAGTATTATCAGATCATTGTTTATGGAATTATATAGTGATGATTATACTTTTCGCGCTTCTGAGGAAGACATAAGTGCTTTAATTTCAATTCGTGATTCACTCGCTGTCCTTAGTGATTATAAGCAATATGACAAAATACAAAAAATGCAAATTAAGTGGTTTATCCAAAACTTATCAGATATGGTAATTGCTTTTGGAACTAAGAATTCAAATAAATAAAAGAATATAATCAACTTTAGATATAATATGTGATTTTTGTTGCGATTTGGAGTGAACTTTCAATTTTTACGTTGACAATTTAAAACAAATGTTTTATAATTGTAATATATTCAATGATGGAAAGGCGAAGTTGAAAAATGACAATTTCTGAACAAATAAAGATTCTGTGCGTGTGTTCGAATATTAGTATCTCCGAATTAGCAAGAAGATTAGGAAAAACACCACAATCCTTTAATGCTAAATTAAAAAGGGGGAGCTTTACAATTGACGAGTTAATAAGTATTTCTGAGGTTGTTGATGCTAAGTTTTTACGTTATTTTATATTACCAAATGGTGAAAAAATATGATTGATAAAAATAAAGAAGGATATTTAGCGAAAGATAACGTAGTTGTTTTTTATAATTCGGACGCGGATATTGGATACTATGCTAGGACAAGCACAAAGGGTAAAGAATTAGATCTTGTAAATAAATATATTGACTATTTAAAATTAGTGTATTCTAGGATGAAAACGAAAAGAGCTGCGATTTTTATTGAACCATTGCTTGAAACAGGTTATCCTGATATAGTGGTAGTTGAATATTATTCTACCCCAGATTTACAATGGAATGATTTGCGAAAATCACTTAATAGTACTGATTTAAAAATTCTATTCTTTATTCAAACAATGAAAAATACGTCAATTGACATTATAAATGAAATGTTGGGATATTCATTTGAGATTATTCAAGGTACTGTTAAGAGATTATCTGCCTGTGGATTGATAAGATTATCAAAAGACAAATCTAATATTAAGAGTATTGCGATAAGTAGATATTGTCGTGTTAATAAAATAATTGCTATTGAAGCAAAAATTGACAAATGGAGAGATGCTATTTGTCAAGCTACTAAGAATATTTGGTTTGCTTCAGAATCATATATTTTGTTGAATAAAAAAACTTGTTCGGCTGAAGTGATAAATGCATGTTGCGAAAATGGAATAGGAATAATTACAATTAATGGTAAAGTTAATAAAATATTACCTGGAAGAAATGGCTATTTCCCAGTATCATACGCCTCACTTCAGTTTAATGAATTTTTGCTTCGCTGGTTTTATAGAAAGGAGTCTTAGATATGAATCTATCTGAGTTGAAATCAAGATTTAAAATAAATGATAAGCCCAAAAAAGGAGGGCAAAAAATTGTTTATCGCGCAATTGGAAATAATGGTGAAAAATATGCTTTAAAAATTATTTCAAATACCAAAGATCCCAGAGTGATTCAAGAAATAACAATTCTTAAAGAATTAAATATTGATAACACTCCTAAGATTGTTGAAACTGGTATTGTATATGATGAAGGGATAGATGAAGATGTGTTATACATTGTTGAGCAGTATATAGATGGAGTTTCTTTGCGAGATTGGTTGAATTTAGGTAATAAAACTAGTCTTTCTAAAGCTTTTGAAATCCTTAATACGTTGCTTGTAATAGAAGTTCAACTTGAAGAGAATAATATACTTCACAGAGACATTAATCCCAATAATATAATTTTAGGGCAAGACGGATTAATCTATTTAATAGATTTTGGGCTAGCTAAAGTAATTGGTGGTCAATCTATTACGATGACAGCTGCAACACATGGGCCGTTTACTCCTGGTTATGCTCCTTTTGAACAGGTTGCAAATAATAAGATGCAGCAGGATGTACGAACTGATTTATTTCAAATTGGAGTTACAGTTTATGAATGTTGTACCGGTAAAAATCCGTTTGTAAAACCTCAAGATGGAATATTTCAAATAGTATCTAGAACAATGACATTTGTTCCGCCGTCGTTAATTCTTGAAGGCGATACTAAAGGACTATTTGCACAGTTTGTTAATATGCTTATGGCTAAGAATCAATCCCAGCGTCCTAACACTGCGGCAGATGCCCTTAGATATTTAAATGTAATAAAAACTACACTTGTTTTGGAGGATTAAGATGGAGTTATATTTGCAATTAGGTCATGGAATGCAAAATTTGGCACAGGAATTATTAGGAATATGGGGAAAAGGGAATGTTATTATAAGCCCTGTAAACATTCAGAGGGACAAATTGAAGCGTTTTGCAAAAAAAATACGTTCCTGTGGTGGACAGGTTCTTTTTGATCCTCAAATGTTTTATCCTAAAGAGGGACATGAAAAATTACAAGCATATGACTATTGGTTGCCAGAAGGAGTATCTATTACTTCGGAGGATGGATATAAAACAATTGATCAAGAACTATATAGAATTAATCAGGAAATTGAGAGTTCATGCATAATACTTCCAGGAATAGAAATGAACGAACAATTATTTACATATGGAATTAAGTGGATGAAAGAATCTGCATCATATTTTTTAAACAAGACAGAAAAACCATTGCTTGCAACATTATGTTTATATCCAGAAACTATCCGTAACAATGAAGCAATTGAAAATTTAGTTGAAAGGCTAAAAAATATGCCTGTACACGGTTATTATGTTATTCCACATCCATCTAATAATGAATATATTATTTCTGATCCTATGTGGGTAGTTGGAATGATGAAATTATTAACATGTTTAAAACTTATGAATAAAAAGGTAGTTGTTGGCTATTCAAATCATCAAAGTTTGATATATGCATTAGCTAAAGTTGATGCGATTGCTTCTGGAACATATATGAATACTCGATCTTTTGTGCCATCAAAGTTTAAATCGCCTAAAGATGATGGTATAAAAAATAAAAGTACATGGTACTATCTTCCATCGGCTTTTTGTGAGTATAAAGCTGCATTATTGGATGTTGCTTTTCATAGAGGATTTCTTGATTTATTCTATTCATTAGGAGAATTTAATAATCAATATTCTGATATACTTTTTAAAGGTGCGCTTCCATCAAGTACTAATTATAATGAGTCCAATTCTTTTAAGCATTATCTTTACTGTTTGAAGATACAATGTGATATGCTTTCATTAAAAACATATAAAGAAACTTATGATACATACGAATTTATGCTGCAAACTGCAGAAAATCAGCTGAAAGAAATAAAGAAAAAAGGAATGAGTGGTCAAAATCGAGATTTTTCACCTGCTATAGAAGTGAACAGAATTGCAATGTGCGCTAACGATGAGGATTATGGGTTAAAACTCAGGCTTGATTGGGACTGCGGAGATGTGCTTATATAAGGACGATTTTTCTTAAGTAATTTGTAATTGGGTGGGATTTTTGTATTATTATTCACTTGAAAGCATAATAGATTCAGAATATCATTAATAAAATCTTACTCGATGCTTACTTTGTAATTTATGTGAAAGGATATTGTTTTATGCTTCGAATATACTATGGAGAGCCTGAATCTCCTAAATATATTTTTAATCCTGATGTTTTTTTTAATAATACCTATGAAGAAGAGTGGATCACAGATCCTCTTTCGATGAAGATGATAAAAGATATAGATGGTTCTGAAGTTAAAGGTTCTAGACTTATAGATAGTCCATTTTTGGGAGCTATACCCACAGAGAGATTATCAGGTGGCGTCAAGACACTTATTCTTATGAATTTTGATACAGAACATATTTTTAATGCTTCAGCTTGTGGAGACAACTGCGCTTCATGGATACTTAAAATTGCTCAGAATAAGGATATCACAATCAGATTGGGGTACCTTATGAATTTTGGAGAGTCTCGTTTTAATATTGAGATCGTAAATATTAATAAAATTGTTCACACTATGAAAGAACTGAATGAAGCGGTATTAGACAATCAACTTATCTGAGGTAGTGGTAATATGGTTGGGAAATATGAAATCAAGGTATATAACAATAAGGTCCAATATAAATTGACAATTAAACGAAATATAACGATTTTGCAGGGAAACAGTGCTACCGGAAAAACTGAACTAATTCGTTTGATTAGTGAATATGAAGCTAATGGTGCATCTTCAGGCATTACACTTAACTGTGATAAAAAGTGTACTGTTTTAACTTCTGTCGATTGGGAACTCAGATTGTTGAGCCTTAAGGAACATATCATTTTTATTGATGAAACTGCTAATTTCATAAAATCAAAAAGATTTGCAGAATTAGTAAAAGGTTCTGATAATTATTTTGTTATTGTAACGCGCGATGATTTGAGTCAGTTGCCATATAGTGTGGATGAAATATATGGATTAAAAAATGCGTCAGATAGTCAGAAATATAAGAATTACAAGCGTATATATAATGAGATGTATAAGCTGTATTGTTTTGACGTTAGAGAAAGATTTGATCCTGATGTGGTTATAACAGAGGATTCCAATTCAGGACACGAACTATTCAGATTATTGTATAATGATAAGTGTATTGCAGCAAATGGAAAAAGCAATATATATCAATGCATTAGCAAGGCTAAACAAAAGAAAACTCTTGCGATAGTTGATGGTGCAGCGTTTGGATCAGAGATAGGCAAGATATATCGCTATATTGAAACAAGTCACATTAAATGCGTTTTATATGCACCAGAATCCTTTGAATATTTATTGTTAGAGGCTGGCTTTGTGGATGTTCCTAAAGATATGCTGAAAAAAACTCATCAATATGCAGATAGTGTAAAGTATATGAGTTGGGAGGAATATTATACTGATCTTTTATTCCAAAAAACTAGAGATACTGTATATAAGTATAAAAAGTCTAAATTAGCATCAGCATATAAAACGGAAACGGCGTTGACAAAGATTTTATCCGTTATTCCAAATAAAATCATTCCTAATAATTCTTTTAATAATAAGCGTGAAAATGATGAAGAAAAATGATATTCTTGATTATTATTAGAAAAATGATAATAATAATTATTATTATATGTAAATTGTTTAGGCGGCATAAAGAAGTATACATTTTTATGTGTAAGGAGAATTTTTAATGGGAAATCAGTTTTTAACACAATGTAGTCTGTTCTACTGTAGCATCGATGATGTTCAGAGCACTTCACTAGCTTCAATTGTAGAATCATTACAAATGTATTCAGATAAAGAATCAAAACAAGTATATATACTCGACAGAATACTTGGAAACGAAAAGAAAACTAACTATAGTGCTTCAAATGTTGCTGTAATCCTTATTCCTAAGCATCAAATCATTTTTTTGAATTATGGTAATAATTCGAAAAAGGGGCTTGATGACTTTAAATATGAATATATCGATGATTTAATGTTTCTTGCTAGAAACTTTGATTATTCTCTGATTCTTGGCAGACCACGTGATTGGAAAAATGATATTTGGTTTGATGTTAAAGATGTATCAGATTTTGATATTGATAATTATGTAAAAACGGAGATAAAAAAATCCGAAGAACGTGCAATAGATTTACTTATTTCATTGGCTATTGGTTCAATTAACAGCATTGATAGAATTGGAACAGAAGAGCCTAAAAGCAAGCTTGAAAAAGTTAAAAGAAAAATAGTGCTTTTTGATGGTCAGCAAACAAAATTCATTTATAGCCATGATAGTGCTACTAAAAGAATAACTATTCAAGGCTTAGCAGGTACTGGAAAGACAGAACTGCTTATGAATAAACTAAAGGACATATACTTATCAAGTGATTCAATACGAGTTGCCTTTACCTGTTTTAATAAAGTACTTGCAACAGAAATGAAAGAAAACCGAATTCCTCAATTTTTTAATTTTATGCAGGTTCGCAAGCAGATAGAATGGGGAACAAGACTTCATGCTTTTTCAAGTTGGGGTTCAAAGGGATTTCCAGAATCAGGATTATATAGTTATGTTACCAACTATTATGGAATTACTTTTTATAGGTTTTCCGAATGTAGAGATTTTGCAGTTGCTTGCCGCAAAGCAGTTGAAGAACTTAATGCTATAGAGGAGTTTGAGCCTTGTTTTGATTATGTTTTTATTGATGAAAGCCAAGATTTTAGTGAAGAGTTTTTTCAATTATGTGAGAAGGTAACTAAAGGAAAAGTGATAGTTGCTGGTGACATTTTTCAAAATATATTCGATTCAGATAATTCTACAGAACAAGTTGATTTTCTTTTGAACAAGTGTTATAGAACTGAACCTAAAACATTAATGTTTGCTCATGCAATAGGAATGGGATTATATGAAGAACAAAAGGTTAATTGGCTAACAGATGAAGGATGGCGAAATTGTGGATATAATGTAAAACGCTACGATGGAAAAATCCAATTATCAAGAAGCCCTTTACGTCGTTTTGAAGATCTTGATGCAACAGATACTATAAGATTTACTCTTATGGAGGAAGATAATGAAGTTGATAACACTATTACTGCAATAGAAAGTATTATGCGTGATTATGAGGGCGTATCTCCTGACGATATTGCTATAGTGGTATTAAATCGTAATCATAATACAATGGTTTCATTAGTTAATAATATTTCGTATGAATTATTCGATAAATTTGGATGGAATAGTAATAAAGGTTTTGAAACGAAGAAAAAAGTGCAAGGAACAGTATACATTAGTAATATCAATAATATAAAAGGCTTGGAATTCCCTTTTTTAATATGCGTATGTACTAATAAAATAACCAATAGCATTACTATAAGAAATCAAATATATACGGTATTAACACGTTCGTTTTTGGTTTCATATTTTTTGATTCAAAATGAAAACGAGGATTTCTTTAAAACATATATACAAGCACTCAAAGATATTAATGATAATGAATATATTGAAATAAATGAACCTAATGAAGCGGAACGAAAACGTATTGAGACTCGCTTGGAAGAAGCAAAGAAACAGAAAAAGAGTGAATACGAAGATATAATAATTAGTTTTCTTGCAAGTAACCCTAGCATTTCAAGAGCTAAAATTGAAAGCAATGCACTTGAAATATACAATTCATTTGAAACCGATGATGAAATATTAAAGAAACTAACAGATCTTAGTAAGTTAATGGGGTGGATATGAAATTAATATCATTTACTAGAAATATTGACTCAAATCCAATACGAAATCGATTAGATATTATAAAGATAATTCTTCAAACTAATGATTATCTAATTGACAGGCAATATTCTCTTGTTCAATGCAATGAAAGAATTGATAAGAATTGTCCTTTTTTATATGTTGAAAAAATGAGTCGTTTATTTATTCCTGAGAATTCAGATGATCAGGTTCAAAAGTTATATAGTATAGTATTTCCGTTTTCATATAACGTTGAACAAAATGAATTATCAACCACACAAATAGCTATCAATAATTCTCTGAACTCTTGCCTAAAATCTATTGTATACTCTTTTGATAAAGCATTACCGGATTCTATGAACAAAATACAAGATTTTTGTTTGGAGGCTTGTGTGGATAACGATTTCCCAGATGTGCTTTATGAAATTGTTGTTACTATTCTTACTAGATTACTGACATTTGATGTTGGTTATATAAGGTATGATTATGATGAGGAGCATTACAATGGTAGAATTCATCCGCTACACCACTTGGATATAAATTATACTAATCAATCCACGTATAAAATCGGATTAAATCAATCACTTGACATTTTGGAGTTCAAATCCATAATTGATAATCAGAAAGAGTGTTGGTTTTTACATAAATGACGTTAAAACTTCACAATCAATAGTTTCTTTAATATTTCTAATATTTATATTGTCATAATAATTTATGATAATATTATAGTTCTATTAAAAGAGCGGGGGGGAATGAAGTGTTAAATATCTTATTCTGGAATTTGCATGGCAATTCCATTGAAGAAGTTATAGCAGAATGCTTGATTGAAAATAATATTTCTCTCGCTGCGTTTTCTGAATTTAGAGGTATTGATTTTACTAAACTTGAAGGTTTGTTATTTAAACAATATCATCTTGTTCCGTCTTTGCGTGAGGAACCATCGCAAACGCAAGGTGTTATACATACTAGAATGTTTGTGAAAAATAACATTGAAGCAACTGCTATGCAAGAGCAAGGAAGGTACAGTATTTTCAAAATAAAAACAAGCATACAACAGTATATTTTAGCAACAATTCATCTTCAAGATAGAATAAACAAAACAAATACTGATAGAATCAATACCATAAAGAGTATTAAATCTAATATTGAAAAATTTGAAAATGAACTTGAATGTTGCAATACAATAGTAATTGGAGATTTTAATGCTAATCCTTACGATGAAGAATTGCTTAGCGTTCATGCTTTTAATGCGGTTTTGTTTAAAGACCTTATTTTGGCTAATGAATATAGAACATATGAATACTTAGAATATAAGCATTTTTACAATCCTATACTTGATTTCATATCTGCTAGTAATGAAATGCATGGTAGTTTTTACCACACAGGTGGTTCATATACACCTATTTGGCATTGTATCGATCAAATACTTTTGAGAAAAGAATTAGTACAATATTTTGAAGAACTAAAATATATAATGAAAATAGGAGATACTGATTTAATAAAAACAAAAAAACCTGATGGCTCAATAAGTGATCATTTGCCATTATTAGCAACTATCAAAGAGGAGGTAGATTCAGATGAGTGAAAATTACTGGGGAAATATACTGCAATCTAATGATGAAAAAACAGATGGAATTATTAATATAATGAATGAGCAATGTAGGTATCTATCTGAAAATACCAATCACAAGGTTTTAGCGGTCTTTGGTGAAATAAATAGAACCAATAATTATATTCAATCTGTTCTTAAGCCTCTTTTGGATTATTCATCTCTTAATAGAAATAGAACCTACTCTGTTTTACAAGGCAAAGAATATATAGGTAGTGTTACAACGGAGAATAAAATTGATGCCGAAAGTATGTTTTACAGCAAGAAATATGCATTTGAGATATATACAAAGACTTACAGATTCCGTTTATTTGAACTATTGCTTACACCGGCATATCCAATAGATATCACTATTGATGAGGGAATCTATAATGATATTAGTGACAATTTAGTCGATTATAAAAATCAAAATGAAAAAAACAATAGCATTATCATTAATTCAGAATCTGAATTTTGTATAGTTTTAAAATCACTTCTTCAAAACAGAAAAGTTAAATATGTTATAAATCAAATGCTTAAAAGGAGCGAAGAAGAACTTGCTAAAGAACATGGAAAAGATAGCAATGAAGTAAGAAAGAAAATTATTGTTTGCGAAGGCCCATCTGACGAAATTGTATTGCAAGCGTTAGCTCGAAAGCTAGAACGTTCAATTACCACAGTCGCGGCAGGTGGAAAACATCTTGTTCCTGCATATTTTGAAAGTATAAAAAAGCAGTATAAAGATGCTAAATTTCTAATTGTTGTAGATTCTGATGGCGATGAAAAAGGAACACGCTCATTTATTGAAGGTAAAATAGGAGAAAACACTTGTAATATTGTTATAATTAATAATAATATTGAGGATATGCTTGGTATTGATAGTAAAAATTTAAGTGAATATAAATTAGCACAATCAATTATTGTAACTCTAGACAGTTTAGATGTTGAATCAAAG
>CAMJBT010000032.1 GCA_946403965.1 uncultured Pseudobutyrivibrio sp.
AGAAAATATGATGATATGCAGGAGCGCATGAATAAGCTGTATGAGGAAATTGGTGTAATAGAAGATGAGATTGATACTATCTCCATGAGAATCGATAACATCAACAAAAAGCAGCTTTCTAAAGACTCCATCTATCGCATACTTAAGAGCTTTGATAAAATATACAGTGAATTTACAGATTCAGAAAAGAAGCGTTTTATAAATTCTTTTGTGGAGCGTGTTGAAATCTTTGAAGAGGAACAGGAGGATGGTCGCTTCTTGAAGAGTATCAAATTTCGGTTCCCAGTATATTATAATGGGGCTGAGACGCAGGAAGTGAATCTTTCTGATTCGAGTTGGGACTATCAAAGGAGCCTCGAAACCATCGCGGAACTGACTAAGATTAGTTAGTTTATAAAAAATACTGGTATTATAGAGCATGAAAATTCTAATATTGTAAAGTCTGAAGATAGTAAGTAGTCCCAACTGCCAAGAAGAGAAGTGGGAGGCTATTGAAGAGGCTTTGAAGTTTTTTCAGATGATATAAAAATAAGCACAAGAGACTGAATATGGTTTCTTGTGCTTTTTAATTATTTATTCTCAGCTTCATATTTCCTGATTGCTTGTCGAACGAGGTAGAGAACTTCTCCGTTAATCGATCTACCTTCATACTCGGCAAGCTCTTTTAGTTTGTCGTGAGTTTCACTATCTATTCGTAATCCTAAGTGTTTATCTTTTTCTTTGTTCATAAATAAATCCCTCAATAATATTTTATAAGTACATTTTAAGTTCACAAATTGCTGATATGATTAAAATGTACTTATTTTAAGTACATAAAATATATGTTTCTTATTGCCTGCTTTAAAGTTTGAAAAAGCGATAAAGGAGGCGATTACATGGCTGAATATGGATACATAAGGATTTCTAGTAAAGATCAAAACCCAGATAGGCAATTTGATGCGATGGAGAGTAGAGGGATTATCACACGAAATATATATGTTGATAAGCAATCTGGGAAGGACTTTGATAGGCCAGAATATCAAAAGATGCTTAAGAAGTTGAGAAGGGATGATTTGCTGGTCGTAAAAAGTATTGATAGGCTAGGTAGAAATTATGACGAAATTCTTGAACAATGGCGAGTAATAACAAAAGAAAAAGAAGCAAATATAGAAATCTTAGATATGCCATTACTTAACACAGCATCAGAGCAAGATGGCCTTACTGGAAAATTAATTGTAGATTTGGTGCTACAATTACTAGCCTACGTTGCAGAGACTGAGCGAGATTTTATTAAGCGAAGGCAAAGTGAAGGTATAGCAGCTGCTAAGATACGTGGAGTGAGGTTTGGCAGGCCCAAGTCAGATGTATCAGAAAATTTTTTTAGTGCATGTACAGCATGGAAAAATGGAGATATGACAAGCAGAAAAGCTGCCGAAATTGCTGGAATGTCTCATACAACTTTTTACAGACGTTGTAAGGAATATCAAATGTGAATTATTACTGAACTCTTGTTTCGTGAGGTAGACAATAAGAAACAATTTAAAATAGACAGATATTAGACCTAATTGTCTATATATTCATTCTATAACCTATGTTTCAAAAAGTCTACATTGTGAAACGGTTTAAAGGAAAGGAGAGTTTTACATTATGGATAAGCAGAAAGTAGACTTGTATTTAACAACTAATGCAAAGTATTTTGAACCTCAATCAATTCCAATCATAAGACAAAAATTGGAAAATGCTAGTGATGATTCCTTTTTGGTTGTGCAGTCGACTGAGTTAAAAGATCCAACAACTTTATTATTGGTTTCAATTTTCTTAGGAACATTGGGTGTTGATCGTTTTATGCTTGGTGAAACAGGAATGGGAATACTAAAACTATTAACAGCAGGTTGTTGTGGTGTGTTAACAATAATTGATTGGTTTACAATTAGTAAAAAGACTAAGCAGAAGAATTTTGCAACACTTTCATTGACCATTTAGCGATGTGGAATAAAAAAAATATTATAGAAATTGTATTAATGGGGGGATTATCGACATTATTGTTTGTATTGAATGTTCGATTATGCCCCTTTTTCTTTTTGTTTAAGATACCATGTCCTGGATGTGGATTTACTAGAGCATTTATAGCTCTATTGAGATTAAATTTTCTTGAGAGTTTTCAATATAATTTGATGTGCATTCCGATATGTATATTCTTAGCAACATATATTTTTCTATTAATACTGAAAAAAGAGCAATATGTACATAATTTGACTAAAAAATATCGTAAACAGATTATTATAATTTGTTTTGTTGTAATGCTTGTTTCATGGATAAAGAATATAAATAATCCTTTACTTTATTAGCAAAAAGGAAGTTGCAGGTTAATGATAATTCATAGTAAGTTGATAATATAATTCAAGCTGAATCAAAATGGTAATTTCATAATTAGAGGGTGTTGTTGGAGGTAAAAAAATGAAAATTCTAAGATTATTATTTATACTTACCGTGATGTTGACAGCAGTATTATTTGTAGGATGTAAATCTACCCCTAGTGAAAAGGATATAAAAAAAGATTTATTGAATTATGAAGATGAGGATTTCTTCGAAATTAGTAAGGTGACAATAGATAGAGAACTGACTGAAGAAAAGAAGGATGTTATAGATTGTACAGTAGAAACATCAAATGAATTTGCTGATATGATATTTTATCTCACTATTGATTACACAAAGTATGATACAGGAGGATGGCAAATCGATAGTATCGTAGATAGAAAGGACTATGCCGTTACAATCACAGATAAACCTAGTAATGATTCGGTTGAAACAGAAGTTGCTAAAATTATGCAGGGGGAAGGCATATCGGATTATTCTGTCATAGAAACAAGTTTTGATAAGGCTACGGGAGATGGTGCAGTAGAGGTTCAAGCCTTTGTTGAAGATGATACTTATATAAAGTATTACAAAGATATGATTTTTAATTGTTGCTTTGATAGAGGATATTGGAATATATCCTATGAAAATACGGGGGATGATGTGAAATATGCTCTCATTAAAGATACTATTGTAGGAAAGACATTTAGTGGTGATGATGGAGATGATTATGATCCTTCATATGCACAATTAACATTTACCAAAGTTGAAGGCAACACAGTCTATTTTTCTTATATATTAAAATATATAAAGCGTGAAGTAGAATGGGGAACAGGAAAAGAAACTCTAACATTATATGAAGATGATGCAGGAGATGCTGTTGTTGCTACTGAATTTGAGAATCCAACTTTGACTGGACCTCATTATTATGGTTCTTTTGAGGCAGACTATTGGACAGATCCTTATCTTATTATTTCAAATGAGAAAATTCATTTAAGGGAAGGTAGTACTTGGATTGAATTAAATGAAGGTGAGTTAGATAGTAAAATTAAGAATGTAACTGGTTCTTCTTCAACCAATAGTTTCGATGAAGGTGTAACCGAATCTAATAGTTCTTACGACGGTTATATTATTCCGGAAAGTAATGTGCGCATAATTACCGAAGATGATTTATTAGATCTAACATCTCAGGAATTAACATACGCAAGAAATGAGATATACGCTCGCCACGGATATGTGTTTAAATCTTCAGAATTGAATAATTATTTTTTATCGACATCCTGGTATGTAACTGATGAATTGTATGATGGTTCATTAAGTGATATAGAAAGGACGAATGCAAACTTTATCTCTGAGTATCAGAAGAGTAACGGCTTAGAATATGCACCACAGTAGGAGTGTAAATAAATGAAACTAAAAAGATTGTTTTTCTCTGTTTGTGCAATGTGTTTTCTTTTGATTTCATGTTCATCTGTAAAAACCAAAAGTTCTGAGAAGGTAATGGAGGAAAAAATCGCATCGGATACAAGCCAGAGGATAGAATTAGAGGATGTAAGTGATTACATACAATCACAAATAATAGAGAATGAAGTAATAGAAGATGATATTGCTGAAACTGAACAGTTTGATAAAAAAATAGTTGTTATTGATGCCGGACATCAAATGCATGCAAATACTGAATTAGAACCAATTGGACCCGGTTCTAATGATACGAAACCTAAGGTATCTGCAGGAACAAAAGGTTATCAATCTGGAATACCTGAGTATGAGATTAATTTGATACTATCAAATTATCTGCAGGCAGAATTAATTGAACGAGGCTACACTGTAATAATGTGTAGGACGGAAAATGATGTTAATATCAGCAATATTGAAAGGGCTCAGATAGCTAATGATGCGGATGCAGATGTATTTGTGCGTATTCATTGTAATGGCTCCAACAATCATTCATTAAGCGGTGCTATGACAATTTGTCAAACAGCGAATAACCCGTATAATTCCTATATTTATTCACAAAGTAAATTATTATCTGAGTGTATACTAGATGCACTAGTGGAATATACAGGATGTAACAAGGAATACGTATGGGAGACGGATTCTATGAGTGGAATTAACTGGAGCAATGTACCAGTTACTATAGTTGAGGTAGGTTACATGACAAATGAGATTGAAGAAGAACTATTGTTATCTGAAGATTACCAAGAAAAGATAGTTCAGGGTATAGCAAATGGCATAGATGCGTATTTTTCGCGGTGCTCAAACAACCCATAGTTACTGATAGTAGAAATGTATTATATGGAGGACATTACTATGAAAAAATATTTACTGAGTTTTTTGGTATATTATTTGTATCTATGATTTTTATCTCTAGTACTCCTTTAGTGGCTTTGGCCCAGGAGGTCGATAATTCTGGTACACAGGAAGAAATAGGGCTGATAACTGCATTTATAGCACTCATTGCGTTTATTGTTGTTACAGTCTTTATATATAGGCTGCTTTACAGCAACACAGCCATAATAGGTACGAGGCAAGGCGTTAATTATGCAATTGGACGAAGGTTAGTAATACCTACACTTTGTGGCGGTGGAGCTGCTTGGGTTGTTATTAAGGTACTTAATTTCTTGAGTGGGATTTTAGGAATAATAATTATTATTGTGGCAGTAGTTGCTTTAGCTTATGCCATATATAAGTTCATAATTAAAAAAGGGACTTTAAATGTAACAAGCAATGAACAGCAAGCATAAAGTGAACCTGTTGGAGAGACATGTTCTACAAATGATACATTTTCTGAGAATATGTCTATTGATTCTGTTTCGAATACGGGAAGTAATAAAATAAAAGAAGAGAATAAGATTGTTGTAGATATAATAAAACAGAAAAAAGAAGATTTAATCAAAATTACAAATAAAAATGCAAATTGTGAGTTTGGCATCCCAGTACTAGAATGTGAACCATTAACAAAAGCACGTGGAGCATTTGGAATTCCAGTTACTGAAAATGTATATCTAATCAATGATGGAGCTATATTATCGCCTTGGACAAAGGGGTTTGCGATTTGTGGAACAGGAATTTATTCACGAGTTAAACAGCAAAAGTATATTTCATGGAACGATATCAAGAAAATGCGTATTAAAAATGAAATATATCTTTACATAGGGGAAAACGAATATTCAGTGACTGGTTCGGATTTGCAAAAGATGATATATGAGTTGCTGTGTGATATACAATCTTCAATATAATAAGAATATTATGTAATTTATAAAAGTAATGGTATATATGTGGGCTTCCATGAGAGTGGAAGCCCTTTACTTATCTTAGGTTTAGTTTTCTTTATTATTATCTCTACGCTCTTTTAGACGTTTAACCTTACGGGTGTTCTTCTTCGACTTGAGCATGTCCTTATATTTTTTTGACCTATGCATCAGTTTTTTGAAGACGTTATATTCTTCTGGTGGGACAGTAGAAGGATTAATTCCACTGGTAGAGCAGAAGGATTTAAAGAAGATTTGGGCAACATCTTCGTCAGGGTCTTCCTCTGTGATTTCTGGTACATAGATATTTCCAAGAATAAAGTCTTTCAAAGTTGTGTCGGTAGCTGTTTCAGCATCTTTCTTATGAGCTTCTCTAAGGTCGTCCAAGATAGGAGAGAGCTCAGTGTTGATTCGGTTTATAAAGTAGTTTCTTTCTTCTACATGGTTTGCTTCCAGCAATGCAGCAAAAATATCATCTCTGTCAGGTTTGAGTTTTTAACTATCTTCTCGTGGTGGGCATTCATTACAGCTTGAATAGCCTGAAAATCCTGTCCAGCAATTCCATCGATATAGATTTCAATATCAGCCAAATCATCCTGTGATAATCCTTTTTCAACTCGTAAATCTTTCAATCGTTCCTGTAGTGTTACATGAGTTTTCAATTTATATTCCCCCTTAAGAATCATCAACGGGATTATCTGAATAATTTGTACTGGGATGGCTCACCAAGAATTCGCTATGCATTGAATCATTTCCTAGGTGCTGAGATTTCTGATTATCATTACGAGGGCTTAAAGCTGTTTTTACTTGGCGCTATAAATAGAGTCTTTAAACCAGGTTGCAAGTTCGAATACATGCTTTGTCTTGTTGGTGGACAAGGGGCGGGTAAATCTACCTTTGCTAGATTTCTTGCATCAAAAGATATGTGGTTTTCAGATGATTTAAAGAGGCTAGATGATGAAAAGGTTTATGAGCATTTGGTAGGGCATTGGATTTGTGAGATGGCTGAGATGATTCCTATTTTAAATACTCGTTTTATTGAGTCCACCAAAGCATTCCTAAGTAAGCAGTTTGACAACTATCGTGTGCCTTATGGAGTAAGAGCCGAGGATAGACCAAGGCAGTGTGTGTTTGTAGGAACATCAAATGTAATCAACTTTTTGCCATTAGATAGAAGTGGTAACAGACGTTTCCTTCCTGGTATGTGTGATGCAGCGAAAGCTGAGGTTCATATCTTAGAGGATGAGAAAGAATCGCGTTATTACATTGAACAAATGTGGGCTGAGGCGATGGTGCTCTATAGGGAAGGAAAAGATAAGCTGAAGCTTCCTAAAGAAATAGAAGAGGATTTGGCAGAGTACCAGCGTCCATTTATGCAAGAGGATACATGGACAGGATTGATTCAGGAATGGCTTGACCATACCAATAATAACTTGGTTTGCGTGCAGCAGATATACAACGAGGCCTTGAATGAATTTGGAAAGCCTAGAAATAGTGTGGCACGTGAGATAGGCCTGATAATGAATGGAACAATCACCGGATGGAAGCCTTATCCAAATCCGCGAAACATTCCTAAGTATGGAAAACAACGTGGATGGATGCGAGTGGAAACAAACTCTGGAAACAAAGAGGAAACTTTTATTCCAGTGGATGGCACTCAGATGGAAATACCTTTTGATTAGCCTATTTACAGGGCTTTTGCGATTTTGATTTTTTGTAACTTAATGAGAATAGAAAAGTTTTTAATCTGTTTCCAGACTTTGTTTCCATTGTTTGTAAGCAGATTATTTGGAGGTGATGTTATTGGCAGGAAAGATTGAAGTAAAGGATGATTTACAGATGCTAGCTGACTTTATGCTAGAAATGATATTGAAATATGGCAACAAGGTAGACGTTGATAGTCTGCCTGATCCAGAGGTTTATTTCCTGGTTCAGAGCATTAAAAAGTTGAACAAATTAATGGCTGAAAAGCGTGAAGAAGTCGGTAGTATGGATATTGAATACGTTATGTTTACGTGATAGAATATACGCAGTATCGAAAAAATAGTTTACGTAAAAACGGAGAGAGCAATGACGATAAGTGAAAGAATATTCATGTTGATTGAACGCGAGAATATAACACAGAGCGAATTTTGTAGAAGAGTGGGGTTACGACCTAGTACGGTTAGCGACTGGAAGAGAAAGAATCACACTCCTTCTTCGGATAAGATAATGGATATCTGTGTAGCACTTAATGTATCACCAGAACAACTTCTGACAGGAAAGGGCATTGATAGCGTTGAGGATTTAGTTGACTATCAGTTGGATTACCAAGGTAAACAATTGATTCTAGAGTACGAAGGACTCAATGACGATGCTCAGAAGAGGCTTTTAGCTTATGCTAAGAAGCTGAGTGAGTTGTCGAAGATGGAAGAATTATAGATATAAGGATCACTTTCCCGGCTCCGGGAAAGTGATATTAAAAGGAAAGAGGAATAAATTGAATGGAAAAATGGAAAATTACAGCCTATAGAAAGCAATTCGATGAGTTACGTCATGAACAGGATGGCGTAGAATATTGGTTAGCAAGGGAGTTACAACCAGCTTTGGGGTATGCAAAATGGGACAAGTTTGAAGGGGCAATCCAGCGTGCTATGATTTCTTGCAAGACTGCCGAAATAGATGAGGATAATCATTTTCACCACTATGAGACAATGTCAAATGGCGGTAAAGGAGCTAAAATACCTACTGGTGACTATATGCTTACAAGATATGCTTGCTATTTAGTTGCTCAAAATGGTGATTCAAGAAAGGAAGAAATTGCATTTGCTCAAAGCTACTTTGCGGTTCAAACAAGAAAGCAGGAGCTTATTGAAGAAAGAATAGAATTAATAGAGCGTACAGAAGCTAGAGCTAAATTAAGAGAATCGGAAAAGCGTCTTTCACAAAATATTTATGAAAGAGGAGTTGATGACGAAGGCTTTGGGCGTATTCGTTCTAAAGGAGATCAAGCTTTATTTGGTGGTAAAAGTACAAAAGAAATGAAGGAAAGATTAGGGGTAAAAGATAATAGACCTTTAGCAGATTTTCTCCCAACATTGACTATTGCTGCTAAGAATCTTGCGACTGAAATGACAAACTATAACGTTGAAGAGAAAGATTTATATGGTGAAAGTGCTATCACAGTTGAGCATGTCGAAAATAATACTACAGTACGTGATATGCTGAAACAACGAGGCATACAGCCAGAAAATTTGCCAGCAGCGGAGGATATCAAAAAGCTAGAACGTAAAGTTAAAAGAGAAGAAAAACTTCTCTCTAAGGATGGGATGAAAAAGGATTCTGAAAAGTAAGTGGGGATATTATGACCAAGGAGAAGACAAAAGTTTATATTTACACTCGTGTTTCTACCACAATGCAGGTTGATGGTTATTCGTTAGAAGCACAGAAGACTAGAATGAGAGGCTACTGTGCTTTTAATGAATATGAGATGGCTGATGAATATGAGGATGCTGGAAAGTCAGGCAAGTCCACTGTGGACCGCATGGCTTTTAATCAAATGATAGAAGATATTAAAGCTGGTAAGGATGATGTTAGATTTGTCCTTGTATTTAAGCTTTCTCGATTTGGTAGAAATGCTGCTGATGTTCTTTCTACACTCCAAGTAATGCAAGACTTTGGTGTAGATCTAATCTGTGTTGAAGATGGAATTGATTCATCAAAGGATGCAGGTAAGCTTATGATTTCCGTTCTGTCAGCTGTAGCTGAAATTGAACGTGAGATTATTCGTGCTCAAACTACTGAAGGTTGTGTGCATAAAGCCAGAGAAGGAAAATGGAATGGAGGTATGTCGCCTTATGGATATAAACTGATAGATGGTCAGTTAATATTGAATGAGGAAGAGGCAACTGTAATTAGAACTATTTTTGATTTGTACGTGAATACAACTGCGGGCCCCTCTGGTGTAGCAAAGTATCTTGCAAATCATGGCGTTAAGAAGACTGCTAGACGAGCAAATGATAATGATTATTTTAGTGAGCATGTAATACGCAGTATATTAATCAATCCAGTTTATATGGGAAAGATAGCTTTTGGACGCAGGAAAATGGAAAAAATAAAAGGTACTAGAAATGAATATCACGTTGTTAATTCTGATGATTATATCCTAGCTGATGGTATTCATGAGGCTATTATTTCTGAGGAACTATGGGAAGCAGCTCAAGCTAAGATGCTAAGACGACATAACAAATATAGACGCTCAAATAAGAGAGAGAATGAAAGAACTCATTTGCTAACTGGAATTGTTAAATGCCCTATATGCGGAACTGGTTTATATGCCAACAAGGCAACAAAACGTAAAGCAGATGGAACTTTCTATAAGGATTTTTATTATTATGCCTGCAAGCATAGAAAAAAGATAGAGGCCATGTATGCTCATACAGAAAGCAGATAAATGAGGAACTACTAGATGAAGCTGTCATTGAGATATTGAAAAGTGCGACTAGAGACAGAAAATTATCATCATCAATAAAGAAGAGAATAAATGCAGATGTTGATACTACAGCCATTGATAAGGAAATAAAAACTTATAAGACTCAGATGCGAAAACTCTATGGATGCAAGGATGTCATCAATAATGACATAGAGGCTCTTGATGTTGAGGATAAGCATTATCTCAGAAGAAAAAGAGATTTGGAAGAAGGTTTATACAAAATCTATGATAGAATAGATGAAGTAGAAAGCTTAATACTTGAAGCCCAGTCAAAATGTCAATCAATTTTGGAAGAGAAGACTTCTGCGGATAATATTTATAAGTTGCTTGTATTCTTTGATAAGATTTGTGATTTTATGACAGAGGAAGAACGCAGGATGTTTGTGACACAGCTCATTGATGAGATTAACGTCTATGAGGAACGACAGGCAAACGGACAGTGGATAAAGTCAATTAAGTTTAAGGTGCCTATGATATGTAACGAGACAGTTTTTGGTTTGGACAAAAATAATTGTCTTGAGACGGTTGTTCTTCTGTCCCAATAAAAACCAGATGATCATATAAAACTATGCGCTCGCAACCCAATTTAACAAAAAATAGCAAAATATGTAAGCTTCGCTTGGTAGACAGGTGGAGCTTACTTTTTTATGATTAAGATAAATGTTAAAATATTTGGCAAAGGTGGTAGAAATATGAGGAAGGTGTACTTGGATAATATTCGCTGGATAACAGTAGTGCTGGTTGTCATCTATCATGTAATCTACATATTCAACGGTGTAACACAACATGGCATCATCGGACCTTTCAGTAAACATCAGCCCCAGGATACATATCAGTACATTGTATATCCTTGGTTCATGTTACTTCTGTTTGTGGTATCCGGCATGTCAGCCCGCTATGAACTAATTAAACGAACAGAAAAGGAATTTATCAGCGTAAGGACGAGAAAGTATCTTGTACCATCAACAATCGGCCTTCTGGTTTTCGGCTGGGTTCTTGGCTATTACAACATGCTGATGTCTGGTGCATTTAATTCCATGAACAACGTACCGGGGCCAATCCTTTTCCTGATAATGGCAGTCAGCGGCTCAGGCCCTCTGTGGTACGTTCAGATGCTTTGGCTCTTCAGCCTGATACTGGTACTGATCAGAAGGATTGAAAAAGACAGATTCTATAATATCTGTGGTAAAGCAAATCTTTTGATACTTATACTTCTTGTTATACCCGTATATGGAGCGGCGCAGATACTTAACACACCGATAATTGTGGTATACAGATTCGGTATCTACGGACTGGGCTTTATGATCGGCTACTTTGTATTGTCCCATGAGGTCGTGATGGATCGACTTGGTAAAAACTGGCTGTTATTAAGCATCCTTGCCTTCGCATCCTGCATAGCCTTTGTGATTTTATATAAAGGTCAGCCTTATCCGGATCACGTAGTTCTGGACACAATCATGTGCAATGTATACGCATGGTTTGGAACTCTCGGTATACTTGCCTTCATGAAAAAATGGGGAAATTTCACGAATGCTTTCTCAAAGTGGATGTGCCGAAAATCATGGGGCCTCTACGTATTCCATTATCTGATGATAGCGGTCAGCGGATGGTATCTGCATACATTATGTCCGTTCCTTGCCCCTGTCATCGTATACCTGTTGGTTGCAATAGCAGCATTCGCAGGCTCCTACCTTCTGTATGAAATCATGAGCCGCATACCTTTCATAAGGTGGTGTGTTCTGGGAATAAAAAAGCCATAACACTACCGGAAGAAAAGAAAAATGCAGAAGTAAAAGCTATGATTGAAACGTATAATAAACAGGTGGATTTTGTGGATTTTAACAGTCTTGATTCAATAATTCAAGAGCTTTGAATTTGAGGTGTATCAATGGAAATTATTGACGAAAGGATAGACGGTGGAAAAGCTTTTGATTGGGGTAAAATATCAAAAGACTATGCGATGTACAGAGATATTTATCCGGACATTTTTTATCAAAAAATCGTAGACAGAGGACTATGCATAAAAGGTCAAAACGTGCTGGATCTCGGAACAGGAACAGGAGTTCTTCCGCGAAATATGTATTATTATGGTGCAACATGGACGGGAACAGATATTTCACCGGAACAGATCGAGCAGGCTGAACAGTTGACTAAAGCTGCTGGTATGAATATTAGATTTCAAGCAGAAGCTACAGAAAACCTAAATTTCCGGTTGAAAGCTTTGATGTTATTACAGCCTGTCAGTGCTTTTGGTATTTTGACCATGAGAGAGTAATGCCACATTTGGCGAAGTTGCTCAAGCCCAATGGCAGGCTTCTCATTTTATACATGGCTTGGCTGCCTTATGAGGATGCAATCGCAGGTGCAAGTGAAGAATTGGCATTGAAGTATAATCCTGAATGGACAGGAGCTAGTGAGACAAGACATCCGATATGGATACCGGATGTGACCTATCGTTATTTTGAATCAGAAGATCATGAAGAATACGATGTTATGGTTCCTTTTACAAGAGAAAGCTGGCACGGCAGGATGAAGGCTTGTCGTGGTGTAGGTGCTTCACTTTCTGATAAGGAATTGCTTGCATGGGAAAATGAGCATAAAGAATTGCTTATGGAGAAGGCACCGGAAAAATTTGAAGTGCGCCATTACGCCGCTCTTGCTGTGCTGAAGAAAAAATAATAAATCAAGGCTCCTCACTACCGGCAATGAGTCGGCGGTGAGGAGCCTTTTTATGCTTTGATGTCGAGGATGCCATCCAGGATATCACAGATAAAATCATCTTCCGAACTTGAAAGAGTTTGGGAGCTTTTTTGATTGAAGAAGGGGCGTTTTAATGATAATATATACGTGATAACGGAATGAAATATACGGGAAGGCGTAAGAAATTTATGGAGAGTAATAGAAACGTATCAGTTGTTAAGGATTCTGTAGGAAAGGATATTGTATTAATTAATGATATTCAATTTAAAGGTAAAAGGAAAGTCGATTGGAATGAGGTCAAAGAGTATTTATATGGATATGTTGGAGATATATATGAAATATCAAATACTGATGATTATGTATACTTAGGTACAGATTTGCCAGATGAATATACAGGTTCTGAATATACTGAAAGTTTAAGAGGGGGTAATGCAAAAGCAAAAGCAAATGCTACGCAAGGAATACCAGAATTATTAAACATAGCAACAGGAAAGTTTTATAGAGAAAATACAACTAAGAAGCATTTACGAGATGCCCAATATGGTTGGTACAGATATGATTCACGATTTGCGCTTCCAGTCTTTGCAGATGATGGACGAGTTGAGCGTTACAATTTGTATCATGCATCTATGTTAATAAGACATGCTAGTGATAATAAACTGTATCTGTACGATGTTATAGACATAAAAAAAGAAACGAGCAACCCTCTCGGCCTTAAAGGCTTACCAGACAAAAAACCCATTTCTTGATGTTTATATTAATATCGGAATGTGTTTGTGTCAATAGATTTTTTAGTTTTTTTGCGAGGAGAATTATGATGAGGAAAGAATATTTATTTAAAAACAGAGTAATAGTCGAAAATAAAGTGTTTTTGTTAGCTGAGGATGTAGCTAAAAAATTTGGATTTGAAAATATTAATGATTTTGCAAATGCGAGGCCAGAGCTGATTGTTGAAAAGAATGGACTTCCAAAACTTGTAGAAGAAACTAAATATAACAATATTATATTAGGTGATGTAGAGCTTTCAGATAGGATAAAGCATCTGGAATATACTAGAGTTGACACTTTGAGAAGCAGAGCTGAAACTCTTAGAAGTTTTTATCCACTAAAGTTTATGCTAGCAGGCGGAACCTTGGAACGTAAAGCATATGACGCAGGTTATGAATCAGTTGAAAAATATATAAATGATGTGGATTATCCAAAAGAGCTTGAGGAAGAAAAAGAGAATATGGTTCGTAAGGCTGATTTAATCAGTTCTATGGAGGATACTAATAAGAAGATAAATGATTTGGTCGATTATGATATTCTGAAAAAATACAATATTAGGTTGACTCAATATATTCATATAAATGAATATGGAGTATATATAGAATCATTCTTGGTAGGAAAGGGAATCTTTTTTGCGTTATATGATTCCGACTATGCTTTTGATGAGCTCAAAGTTATCGACGGAGATTTAATTATTCCTACTTATGACGATTACGAAGACTCATTTATTGAAAAAAATTATGGACATGATATTTCCGATAGAGATTATAGTCAATATAGCTGTATTGAAAATCTACTGTATCTTATTTTGCATAAAGAGTTTGAAGATGCAGGGGTTGATTTGATGTATTGTCGGTGCCCGGGAATTGATTTTTATATATCACAAAAAGAAATGATAAAAATGCTTTCACCAAGTCAGTATAGTAATATAATATTGGTAGATGGTGTTGAGGATTTTGATTTTGCAAAATATATTACACCGATTGAGGATTAGTCAATTTAAGATTAATCGATGGAAATTTGGAGCAGAATATGACTATTACAGAAAGAATCTTTTATTTAATAAAGGCTAGAGGCATGAGCCAAAACTCATTTGGAAAAGCAGCGGGTATAGCTCCTAGCACAATAAGTGATTGGAAGACAAAAGGCCATACTCCTTCTGCTGATAAGATAATGGACATATGCAGAGTTTTAGAAGTAACACCTGAGGCTCTTCTTACTGGTAAAGGTATAGATGAAGCTGAGGTTAATGAGACTAAGGTGGATTATAAGGGAAAGCAGCTTTTATTGGAATATGAAGGCTTAAATGAGGACGCACAAAAGAGGTTACTGACATATGCGAAGAAGTTGGGGGAGCTGACGAAGCTAGAGGAGATTTAATTTTTGAAGTCACAATTTGTGATCTCAAAGAAGTAATATGAAAGGGATTTCTAGTAATTGAAGAATAATGTAAATGTGTCTGTGATTCAAGATGCAGATGGAAATAATATTGTGATGATTAATGATATTGCTTTTAAGGGAAAGCGATCGATGAATTGGGATGATGTAAAGGAGTATTTAAAAGAATTTGTTGGAAATAATTACACTATAGCTGGCTCTAATGAAGTTGTTTATATTGGAACTGATTTACCCGATGACTACATCATTAGTATTGTCTCCATTTACATCGTCAAAATAAACAAATGATACACCTTCACACATACCGTGCGTTCGGATGTTATCCTGGGTAACATATGGAAACTGGTATAATACTTTATTATCATTTGTTAAATAAAAAGATACATCAGTATAAGTATTAGTTGAATCATCTGGCATGCATGATACAAAATTAACTCTTCCCCAATTATTCAAATCAATTTCAAATGATTGTTCGTCAATTTTGCTTTTATTAATCTTTTCAAACAATATCTTATCTTCTTCTGATACTTCTTCTGCCTCTTGAATAGAAGATTCCGGCTTTTTTTTACCGCTATTATAGTCAGAATTGATTCTTGTTTTTGCAGATTTTTCATATTCAACAATTGGTTCTTTTTCGGGTTCAGTAGAATGTGTTTTGGAATCAACACTTTGACAACCTATTAGAAAGAAAATATTCATCGATATTAACAATAATAAATAGCTGATTTTATTCATGGGTTTACCTTTTCAAGTAACAAATAATTTAGCAAAATACACAATAACATATACTAGTATCATATGCAACAAAGTAATAAAGAAGTTTCATTGTATTTTGAATACTGTGTTTACAGTTTTATTATATTTTTCTTTCTTATAATTGTGCGCACAGAAAAGACATAATACAAGGAGGAAGAAATAATGAATTTAAGAAAGGGTAGTAGAGGGAATACCGTAAAGTATATACAGCAGGGCTTAAGAATGCTTTGTATTAATCCAAACTTGATTAAGTAAATCTGGGAGAATAACTGGAAAGAGACATTTTTGTTGACATGAACAAACAACATGATTATACTCATAAATAAAATTTTATGGAAAGAAAAGAAGAGAAGATATGAAATATACATTCCTCAATAATTTCAATACATCAGATTCGAATCCCGTGAATAATAATCAGGGGATTATTGGTGTTACGAATGATGAGGAAAGACAGTATATTTGTTGATACTGTTGATTTATATTAGAAATAGTAAAGCCTCATCAGACTTTTATAGTTTGATGGGGCTTTCTTTATATAATATTACACGGAGGATTTGTTATGGAACTAGTAAGAGTACAGGATTCTGATTATCGAAAGACATATGATCTTTATATGACCTTTCCAGAAAATGAGAATGGATTTATGAATAGTGTATATGGCTATAGCTATGATCAGTTTCTTGAGTGGATTGAACAAAAGAGAAATTGGTCATTGGGGAAGGAATTACCGGAGGGATTTGTACCTGATACTTCATATGTATTGGTTGATGAAGGTGTTTATGTTGGAATTTTTAATTTAAGACACTGCCTGAATGATTTCTTAAGAGAAGGAGCTGGCCATATTGGCTATGGTATCTCAACAAAATATCGTGGAAAGGGATATGCAACGAAAGGACTTGAGCTTACCCTGATAAAGGCTAGACAGATGTGTATTCATGAAGTGTATATGTCTGTTAATAAAGATAATCCTGCAAGCCTCCGTGTTCAGATAAAAAATGGAGCATATATACATCACGAAAACGAAAAAGAGTATTTTACGAGGATAGCGGAATAGATTTTCTAAGAAAGAGGGGAGAAGTCACTGGAAACTAACCTTGCAAATCTAGTTCCCTATAATGTATAATTAAATTAGCTGAAAATATTATATTATATAGTGTATTTACGGCTTTTTTAACTAATGAGGTTTTTAGGGGGAATTAAAAAATGAAACAATTGAAACCAATTACAAACAAGCTTTTATGGATTTTCGCGCTAGGGCAGTTTGGGTGGAGCTTGCTTTCGGGAGTGGTATCCAATTGGATGGTTTATTATTATACTGGTACACCATCTGAACAGAATCCAAACACTGGTATTTTTGCATCTGGCATCACTCAGGATCCTATTTTTTTTAAGCTTACATTATTTGGTTTAGTTCTTGCAGTTGGACGTATTTTTGATGCTATCACAGATCCTCTCATTGCAGGTTGGTCTGATAGAAGCAATTATAAAGGCGGGCGTCGTATTCCTTTTATGCGCGTGATGGCTATTCCGTTTGCGCTGTGTACAATCGGCCTTTTCACCATCCCACAGACATCAAACCACGGCCTTAATGATGCGACATTGTTTGTACTATTGATGGTGTTTTATCTATTTATGACTATGTTCTGTACTCCTTATACAGCGCTTATTGCAGAGTTGGGTGACACACAGCAACATAGAATCAATGTTTCAACATACATATCATTTACATTTATTGTAGGTCAAAGTATCTCATTCCTACTTCCTAATCTTGCAGGAGCGCTTACAGGCGCTTTTGGTCAGGCTGGAGGAATTCGTATGGCGGTTGCAATTATGGCCACTGTTGCCTGTCTTGCTATGTTGTTTCCTGCTTTTTATATTAACGAGCGAGACTATATTAACAGCAAGCCAAGTGACACAAAGCCATTTAAATCACTTGTCAAAACTTTCTCGAATGGCCAGTTCAGACGTTTTGTTGCCAGTGATGTAATTTATTTCTTTGCACTTACACTTTTCCAGACAGGTCTTGCATTCTATGAGACTCAGCTAATGGAAATTGAAGACACATACACATTCCTGCTTACAGCGACAATGACATTTATTAGTGTTTGCTTATACCCGGTTGTAAATATCCTTGCTAAAAAAATCGGTAAGAAACAGCTGATTATCATAGGATTTTTTGCATATAGCTTGGTATTCCTTATCACAACAATGTGCGGCGTTGGCCTTCATTGGGGATTTATTGTAGCTGTAACAGCAGCCATTCCAATGGCAATACTTGGAATTCTTCCTCAAGCTTGTGTTGCAGATGTGGCAGAGCTTACGAGACTTGAAACAGGCGAGGATAGAAGCGGAATGTTCTTTGCAGCCCGTACTTTTGCATTCAAAATGGGACAGGCAATTGCGATGGTAGTATTTACATCCGTTACTATTTCAGGAACAAAGCAAAGCTATCGTTCAACTGCGCTTATTGCCTTTATTACTTGCTTCATTGGTGCATGTATCTTCTTCACTTTCAATGAGAAGAAAATTCTAAATAGCATCAGAGAGCTTAAGGGCAGCGACGAAATATAAATCAAAATAAAAATAGCGTCGGAGGTCAAACGACTTTCCGGCGCTTTTAATATTTTGAGTAAGTAATAAATTAAAGTTGAGCTGTGCAGTGTGGGCAACGTGTTGCCTTAATATTAATTTTGCTGTAGCAGTATGGGCAATCCTTTTCAGTTGGTGCAGCAGCTTCAGCTTCTTCTTTGTTCTTTTTCACCAATGCAGAAGCTTTTTCTGTGGCTCTGTTTAGCCCTTTGATTATGCAGAAAATAACAAGAGCTGTAATGAGGAAATTAATTACTGCTGTAATGAAATTTCCATAAGTAAGGGTTGGAGCGAATTCACCAACACCAAGTGTTACTTTTAGTTCTGAAAAATCTGTACCTCCGAATATGCCAAGGATTGGAGTGAGGATATCTTCATTTAGTGATGTAACGATAGCGGTAAACGCGCCACCAACGATAACACCGACAGCCATATCCATCACGTTTCCACGCATAATGAAATCTTTAAACTCCGAAACAAAACTTTTCTTGTCGCTCATAATTACCTCCCATTTTGTGAATGAAATGATTCTTGTTTTTTTATTCAAACAAGATATTACTCTAACCTAATATATTGTAGCAGTATCATCTTCAAATAAAAAGATTTTAAAGAAAAAACTTTTTGACAGCTACATAGAAAGTAAGTTTTTTTTCTAGGTCAAGTGAGCTATAATAACATTACTATGTCTTTATAGAATTTTTAGAACTAGGAGATTATGTTATGGGTTTATTTGACAAGAAAAAGACTGAAGAAAAAATCGCAGTAGAAGATACTGATGTTACAGCTACATTAGATGCAGGAAGAAGATTTCATGTTCTTATAGAAGGCGTTACTAGCATGCTTGATGGAAATGGAAGCATTGTTACCGGCCAGCTATTCGGCAAGATTGTAAAGGGCGACAAGGTATTTGTTTGTATGGCTGCAACAAAGCCAATAGCGTGTGAAGTACAGGCTATCGAGGCAACAGTTGATGAGCGTAGTACTATTGTGGATGAGGCTGAGGACACAGCAGTTTCTTTACAGCTCACACTTCCAGATGATGCAAATGTTAAGAAGTTTGCTATTGTCACTAATATCGCTCCACAAGAGAAGCTTGATCCTAAGGTATCAATAGAGAATCCAGCACTTGCAGGTATTATCAATGGTATGCAGGTTCATGCATCAGACAATGTTTTTCATGCAGCCGTTGCATACTGGGTTAGCCATGCTCGCTTCATTACACCTATCAAGATGGATATAGCTCCAGAAATTAATGAAGATGGTGTTGCAGTCATTAAAAAAGAAACAAAAATTGGATTTTACATGCTTAAATCTACTGTAAAGCTTGCAGGAACACCTGAGGGAACAGATAGCATGGTGCTTCCACTATTTACAGATTGGGCTTCCTTAAAGAACTGGGAAGGTCTTGCAAAAAATGGCGAGAAGATTCACACACAGGTACTTTCCTTCCAGGATGTATATGCAATGCTCAAGCGTGGTGGAGCATATGCAGGAATAGCTATAAATCCATTCAACAAGATTCCTTGCACATTACCTATTCCATATTTGGATACAATTACTGGAACACCAGGTTATCAGGCAGAGTTTGGCCCAAAGAACACACCAGCAAATGAGCAAAACGGTAAAGTTCAGGAACAGAAAATTAAAGCAGGACAGAGAATCCTTCTTGGTGTACCAAAGGTTTGTGATGAAAACAATGCTATTCGCCAAAAGCTTATTGAATATGGACAGTCTCATGAGGACATTAATTCAATGGCATTCCTCACAAAGATTGAAGAGGAGACAAAAGTAATTCGTCATTTGGTTGTATTAGAGTTTCCACAGGGCTATTCAAAGGATGATATGAAGGTTCATATGGAGGCTATTTATAAGGAATTAAATCCATTGGCTCATGAAATTAATCAGATTGAATATGCAATTAAGGGAGCAATTCCTGCAATTGATGATGTTGTAAGTCAGCACCAGGATCAGATGTTGATTTATACAAAATAAGGAGCATACACCGAGATTGTACTATGAAGCAAAAATTTTATAGAACAAGACTATTACTGAAAAGAGTGCGTGTTAGATTTTATAATCTAAGGGGCATCAGAAAAAGAGGCACCAAGATGAATAGACCTTTAGTATGGGCACATAGAGGCGCAAGTGGATATCTTCCTGAAAACACTCTTCCAGCATTTGAAAAGGCTGTGGAAATGGGTGCAGATGGAATAGAGCTTGATATTCACAAGACCAAAGATGGCCAGCTTGTTGTTATTCATGATGAAAAAATAGATAGAACCTCTAATGGTAAAGGCAATGTAAGAGATTATACACTAGAAGAGCTCAGAAAATACAATTACAACGCCACCCATCCAGAGTGTAAGCATGCAGATATTCCTACAATGCGAGAGGTTTTTGAATTGATAAAACCTACCGATTTAATGATTAATATTGAAATCAAGACCGGGGTTATTTTTTATGAGAATATAGAAGCTGACATACTTGCTATGACAAAGGAATTTGGTATGGAAGATAGAGTTCTTTATTCATCTTTCAATCACTACTCAATCAAGAAAATCCAAGAGCTGGACCCAACAGCAAGAACGGCCTTCCTATATATGGATGGAACATTGAACATGCCAGAATATGGCAAGGAACACGGTGTAGAGGCCTTACATCCTGCCTACTATAATGTTCAGTATCCAAACTTTGTGGAAAGAGCCCATGAGCTTGGCTTGAAAATTAATTCATGGACAATCAATACAAAGCAGATTATGAATATGGCTTGTGAAATGGGGCTGGATGGAATAATTACAAATTATCCAGATGTAGCATTAGAAATTGTTAATAGTAAGTGTTAGATTTTGTGGGCAATCGTTAGGTTTGTCCTGAAAGAGTTTACAGAAATTTTTTCGAGAGGCTACTATGAAACTAATTGAAGATATAATAATAAAAGAAGAGGATTTTACCGCAACTATGGAGGGTAAAATCCTCCCTTTTCTAAATGAAAATTTTAAAGAGGGATATATCAGTTCGACAGATGGTTTAAAACTACACTACCAATTTCTTGTTAATCCAAATGAAAAGGCAGCGATTGTAATATCCCATGGATATTGCGAGTTTATCTCAAAATATGCCGAGTCTATCTATTATTTTTATGAGATGGGGTATTCGGTATTTATGATGGAACACAGAGGACATGGATTTTCAGGTCGACTGGTGGAAGGCTTTTCTAAAGTACACGTAAGACGTTTTGAGGACTATGTATCGGATTTTAATTTATTTATTGAAAATGTAGTTATACCTGAAAGTCTGACGGAAAAGCTTTATCTTTTCGCTCATTCTATGGGGGGTGGAATAGGTGCCCTCTACTTGGAGAAATATCCAAATGTATTTAAAAAGGCGGTGTTGTCCTCACCCCTTATTCAGTTAAATATTGGAAGTACTCACAAGTTTATGTTTGGATTAATGTGTCTGTTGTCATATCTACCATTTTTGAATAAAAAATATTTGCCTGGTCATCATGACTATAATCATACATACAAATATCCTCGTTGCTCAATGATGTCCAAACCAAGATACAATTATGTTTTTAATGAAAGAGAACACGAGCCTCATTACAGAACCAATGGTGCTACATTTAGTTGGGGACGTGAGGCGTTTAATGTTTATAAAAAAATTCTTAAAAACGCCAATTTAGTAAAAATTCCTGTTATACTAATGCAAGCTTCACAGGATACACTTGTTGCACCTGAGGGGCAGGAGGAGTTTTCCAAGATGGCAGAAAACTGCACCCTTATTCGTTTCGAGGGTAGCAAACATGAGATATTCAATGCCACAGATGATATTATCTTGGAATACTACGAGAAAGTGTTTGATTTTTACAAGTAACTATATGGTTGTAAGGAGAGTTATATGTCCAATCAAGATTTTAGAGAGTTTGATCCAGAAAACTCAAATGGAGCAGACATTTCAGATGAAATAATCGAAGAAGTAACAGCAGAGGGTTCGCATAATTCGGATTCTACTGATGAAAATAAAGAAAAAAAGCCAACAGAGTTCTGTTATATGTGCCGTAGACCTGATTCAATCTGCGGCCCGCTTATTAAGCTTGCACCAGGGATGGGGGTATGTTCGGAATGTATGCAGAAGACCTTAGATTCTATGGGCAACTTTGGCTTTGGAGGCGGAGATAATTCTAAAAGTAATATTGACAGAAATAATATGCCAAATATAAGTTTTTTAAATCTTGGCAATATTTTTGGTGAAGGTCCAAGGGTGAAAAATGCCCACGGTTCTTCAACAGCAAAAAAAGAAGAAGACAGACCTACACCAGCTATCGATATCAACAACATTATTCCACCTCACAAGATCAAGGAGAAGCTTGATGAATATGTTGTAGGACAGGATTACGCAAAGAAGGTTATGTCTGTTGCTGTGTACAATCACTACAAACGTGTTGCTACAGGAACAATGGATGATATCGAAATAGAAAAATCCAACATGCTGATGCTTGGACCTACAGGCTCAGGAAAAACATATCTGGTTCGCACCCTTGCAAAGCTTCTTGATGTGCCTCTTGCAATTACAGATGCTACATCACTTACAGAAGCAGGATATATTGGTGATGATATTGAATCAGTTGTCAGCAAGTTGCTTGCCGCATCCGATAATGACGTGGATAGATGCCAGCAGGGAATAATTTTTATTGACGAAATCGACAAACTTGCTAAAAAGAAAAATACAAATCAGCGAGATGTAAGTGGAGAATCAGTGCAACAGGGAATGCTAAAGCTTCTTGAAGGCGCAGATGTTGAAGTTCCAATTGGAGCATCTAGCAAGAATGCTATGGTTCCAACTACAACAATCAATACAAGAAATATTCTCTTTATCTGTGGTGGTGCCTTCCCAGCTATGGATGAAATTATTAAGGCGCGATTAAACAAACATTCTTCTATGGGATTTATGGCTGATTTGAAGGATAAGTACGATGATGACAAAAACATCCTTCAGAAAGTTACAGTTGAGGATTTGAGAGAGTTTGGAATGATTCCAGAGTTTATCGGCCGTCTTCCAATTGTGTTCGCTACAGAAATGCTCGATGAAGATATGCTTGTTCGTATCCTCAAGGAGCCTAAGAATGCTATCATCAAGCAATATGCAAAGCTTCTTGAACTTGATGAAGTAAAACTCGAATTTGATGAAGGCGCTCTTCATGCTATAGCCCGTAAGGCTCTGGATAAAAAGCTTGGAGCGAGAGGTCTTCGTTCTATTATTGAGGAGTTTATGCTGGATATCATGTACGAGATTCCAAAGGATGATAATATAGGTCAGGTAATCATTACTGAGGACTATATCGAGAAAAAAGGTGGTCCTAAGATTTTGGTTCGCACAGCCGGAATGATACCTGAAAGGGCTGCGTCAAATTAAATATATTGTATGTTGAAGTTATGTTCTCCGATATTCATTTGAAATTGACGGTAAATAAGTAACGTTTTCTAAAATTTGTACAAAATATTCGTTACAATTCCTTTACTTTAATAAAGTGTTCTGTTACACTAAACCTAGTCAAACGAAGGGTTTGGCAAGTAATATATTGGAGGTACTTTAGCATGAGCAAGGGTACAGTTAAGTGGTTCAACAATTCTAAGGGCTACGGATTTATTTCAGACGAGGCTGGTAACGATGTATTCGTTCACTTCAGCGGCATCAACTCAGAGGGATTTAAGACTCTCGAAGAGGGCGCTACAGTTGAGTATGAAGTAACTGATGGAGCAAAGGGACCACAGGCTGTTAACGTAACTGTTGTACGTTAATCAGATTTCAATTAATCATAAGTTTGGGATACCTTTGGTTGTGTTATGAAAAACAGGCTTTAAGGCAATACAAAGATGATTAAGGGGAGAGGCAGCGTAATATTTTATATTACGCTGCTTTTTTTAGGAGGTTTTTTGAAACGATTAATTAATGCATTTATAAATACAGTTATTTCCTTGATTTTAGCTACCTGCATCTTTTTGGCAGGCTGTTATTTTATAAGACAATACAAATCAGAGGAAATTATTAATTCAATGCTGGAGGAACCTGTAGCTGTGGAGAGCGTATCCTATGATAGATATGCATATCAGCAGCTTACAGACGAAGAAAAATTAACCTACGATCAAATATATAACTGTGTCAATGAATATAAAACTAAAATTACTGTAAGTACAAAGAGCAGCGCCAACCTCCAGAAGGCGTATGAGGCTATGATGGCTGATTATGGTGATTTGTTTTGGATAAGTGGCTATCAGTACAACACATACAGTTCCGGGGATAGTATAGATGGAGTTGAATTTGAACCTAAATATACTGTATCTAAAGAACAACGTGATTTGTATATGGCTACAATCGAGAATACGGCCAGTGAGTGGCTGGCTGGAATAGACACAGATGCAAGTGATTTTGAAAAGGCGTTATATGTTTTTGAGACTTTAATAGAAAAGGTGGATTACGATACAGAAAGTCCGGAAAATCAAAATATACTTAGTGTTTTTTTGTACCAGTCAACTGTATGTCAGGGATATGCCGATGCAGCATGGTATTTATTGGATAAGCTTGGCATAAAAAGCACTGTCATCACAGGCACAGCTAATGGTGAGAGTCACGCTTGGAATTTAGTGTATTTGGATGGAGCATATTATTATATGGATGTCACTTGGGGTAATAGTAGATATCTCAATGGCAACAATGAAAAGACTAAGCGTGTAAACTATGCATATTTTGCTATGACAACTGAGGAAATTAGCCAAAATCATGTTATCCAATCTAGCTTTGAAGTTCCTGAATGTTTGTCAAACGCGGATAATTATTTTGTTCACGAAGGTCTGTATTATGATTGGTTTGGCGTTGATGCTATTGGAAACCGTCTAGCAGAGTCATACAATTCGCAAGATAAGGAGATATCTCTTAAATTTAGTAGTTCTGACCTTTATTCGAGGGTTATAACATATTTTATAGATGATAATCACCTATCTGATTATTGTAAGGGATTATCTTCTGTGTATTATTTACTAGACGAGAACGCAAATGTGATTACAATTCAGTGGTAATGCGACTTTTTAGACACATGTGGTTTTAAATACTATGTGTTGGAATAATAAAAACTATTTACGTGGTAAAAGCCTAGTGCTATAATCTATTGCAGGATTATTAGTGAATTAGTGTAATTAAGGCATTAATAGACCAATTACCAATTTGGAGGATTACCATGTACAAAATCATATTAGATAGTTGTGGAGAGCTTACAGAGGAAATGAAGGCTGATGGCCGCTTTGTGAATGTTCCACTTACTTTAGAATTGGATGGTGAGCATATCATCGATGATGAGACATTTGATCAGGCTAGCTTCATCAAAAAGGTTAAGGCCAGCCCAAATGCACCAAAGTCAGCATGCCCATCGCCTAATGCATATATGGTTGAGATGGAATGTGATGCTGAAAACATCTATGTCGTTACTCTTTCAGCAGAGCTTTCAGGTTCATATAATAGTGCTTGCCTTGGCAAGGATTTATTCGAGGAAGAGGATGATTCAAAGAACATTCATATCTTCAATTCAAAGTCTGCATCTATTGGCGAGACACTTATAGCAATGAAGATTGCTGAGTGTGAAAACGCTGGCATGACTTTTGAAGAGGTTGTAAAGACAGTAGATGCATATATCGAAGAGCAACATACATTCTTTGTTCTTGAGACACTTGAAACATTCAGAAAATCTGGACGTTTATCTGGTCTAAAGGCAGTAATTGCTGATACACTTAATATTAAGCCTGTTATGGGTTCTACAGAGACAGGTTACATTCAGCAGTTGGCAAAAGGACGAGGCATGACACAGACTATCGACAAGATGACAAAATGTGTAATGGATGTTACTACTAATTGCGAAGAAAAAATAGTAGCAATTTCCCATTGCAACTGTCCAGAACGTGCTCTATCATTAAAGAAAAAAATGGAGTTGTTGGCCAACTTTAAGGAAATCTTAATTGTGGACATGCGTGGCGTCAGCACAATGTACGCAAATGATGGTGGAGTTATTTTGGTCGTATAAATTTAGCATGACATATGAACAGGTAGTAAAAACAATAGATAATAAGCGTCGATTTGGTAAGGCATGTGGGCGTGATGTGACAGTGGAATTTTTGGAAGCTTTAGGGCATCCCGAAATGAGCAAACATATCATCCACATTGCTGGAACCAACGGCAAAGGTTCAGTAGCAGCTTTTGTGAGTAGTATCTTACAGGCTGCTTCTTTTTCGTCTGAAAAGCCATTCAAAGTAGGGCTTTTCACGTCCCCACATCTGATTGATTATACAGAACGTATTCAGGTGGATGGGAAGCAGATATCAAGAGATGAAGTGACAAGGCTAGGAGAGACGCTTCTTGGAATGGAGTTAAGTCTTGAACCGACTATGTTCGATTATTGGTTGGCAATGGCATTATTGTATTTTAAGGAACAGAACGTGGACTATATTGTTCTTGAAACGGGCCTTGGAGGGGCAAAGGATTCTACAAATGGGTTAAAGCAAGCGCCGGAGGTTTGCTGTATCACATCCATTGGATTGGAACACACTCAATATCTTGGTGATACGCTAGGAAAAATAGCTGGAGAGAAGGCCGGAATAATAAAGCGGGGCGTGCCAGTGGTGATAGGGCAGATGGACCATGAGGCCGAGCAAGTAATCATTCACCAATGTGAGAAAATGGGATGTAAATTCACTATCGCCAGTGAAGTGGATAAGAATCAAAAATTGGGATTGTTTGGTGAATATCAGAGAAAAAATGCTGCAGTTGCAGTAGAAACTGTTAAATGTTTGCAAATACACGTAGATAATCAGACGATTGCACAAGGACTTGCAAATGCAAAGTGGCCTGGAAGGATGGAAATCATCTCTAAAGATCCTTTTATTATGGTTGACGGTGCCCATAATCCTTCTGGTGTTAAGGCGCTGTATGATAGTTTGACCACAGAATTTCCAAATGAACGATTTTCATTTATAATGGCAGTAATGGCAGATAAAGATTATATAGAGATGGCTCAAATCATTTCACCTATAGTGGATAGAGTATACACTATGACAGTTGATTCAGAAAGGGCACTTCAGGCTCAACAATTAGCACATGATTTGAAAGCATTATCAATAAATGCAATATCTTGTGATTCCTATCAGGAAGCCATTGATTTGTCCATTAAATCAGGGCTTAAAACAATAGTATTTGGTTCGTTATATTTCATTGGGGATATTTTGAAAAATAATTAGGTTGCGGGCAAGTTAACTCGTTGCTCTAAAACCTGATGTTCGTTGGGGGCAAGGTTATGATTAAAACACGCACAGAAGCATTGAAAACTCTTGGATTAGCACCAAATGCATCTCAGGAAAAAATCAAAATGGCCTATAAGGATTTGGTGAAGCGCTGCCATCCAGATGTAACAGGAAGCAGTGATACTACTTTGTATGAGAAAATTGTTGAAGCATATCAGTTTTTGTGCGCTGAAGCAGGGCAAAAGCCTATACCTGTTACAAGGGTAATGGGGAGAACATCTGGATATTCATCCAGCAATGCGGAATACACGGCCTTCCAAAAGAAGATGGAAAAACAGAAAAAACAAAAGGCTCAGGAATTTGAACAGAAGCAAAAAGACCTAGCTGCTTTATATGAAAAACAGGAGGCAGATTACAAGAGGGCTATGGAAGCCATTGATGCTATCAGAGCAGCCAGGGCAATCCAATCAATGATATGGGCCAATAGTCTAGGGAAAGATAATGAAGATAGCAAAGAATAATTCTACTGCAAATATTTTTATATCAGTTGTCATGGTTGCGTTGCCGACCATGCTAGAACAGATATTATCAGTTTTGATGCAATATGTTGATACAGCAATGGTTGGGCATTTAGGTGCGAATGCTACAGCTGCTGTATCTACCTCAACTACTATAACGTGGCTTATTGGCAGTATTCCAGTTGCCTTTGGTGTAGGTGCAATGACACAAATAGCCCAGGCAATTGGCGCAAAAGAATCTCATAAAATATCTAAGGTTGCAAAGCTAAGCTTAATGTTCGCTATTGGTGTAGGTGCAGTTGTCGAGGCGATATGTCTATGTTGTGCACCATTTGTGGCAGGTTGGATGGGAGCATCCGAGATAATTGCTCCAGCTGCAACTAGATATTTCTTTTGGATTTCCATTCCTATTATTTTCAAATCAATAAATATTGTTTTGGCATCAGCCATCAGAGCGACAAAGGATACAAAGACTCCAATGTATATCGGAGTTGGTATAAACCTTTTAAACGTAATCCTTGACTACATTTTTATATACATATTTAAGCTTGGAGTGGATGGTGCGGCATATGCTACATGTATTTCGGCAGTGGTTGGAGGATTATTGACTCTGATAGCATTTTGCAGGCATAAGGAATTTAAGTTTGAGGGCAATCTATTTGATATAGATAGAGATAGTATATTTAAAATGTGGAAGCTGGCCCTTCCTGTATTATTGATAAATATAGCCTCTACATCTGGTTATGTGGTGTTTGCGGGGCTTGTATCCCATATGGGCACAATCATATTTGCAGCTCACAGCATTGCAGTTGGTGCGGAAGAACTGTTTTATATTGGAGGCTACGGATTTAAATCAGCAGCCAACACTATGGTAGGAATATCATATGGAGAGCAGAACTATCAAAAATATCGTGCAGTGTGTCGAAGCAGTATTATTGCTACAATTGGTATTATGACCATTAGTGGTATCCTTCTGTACGTTTTTGCAGGATATCTTATGGGATTTTTTACCAATGATAAAGAGGTTATTATGCTTGGTACCACAGTACTCAGAATTGTAGCATTTAACGAGCCATTTTTTGGACTATATATCATATCAGAAGGTATATACTATGGCTTGGGAAGAACAAAGTATCCATTTATTATTGAATGTGGTGGCATGTGGCTTTTTAGAATTTTGTCCACATTTATAGGAATACATTTCTTTGGTATGGGTCTGATTTATGTGTGGTGCTGTATGATTGCAGATAATGTCTTGAAAGCGATTTTCCTAACAGTCCCTGTAAAAACTCTTTGGAGTAAAGCAAACAATTGTAATTAAAGTTATAAAATGAAATAATATTGCAAATACATATTGACATATAACGCTAGTCGTGATAAAGTGTTGTCGTTTGAGAAAATGATTTTTTTTTAGAGGTGAAGTATGGAACTTACAACACTTAATAAAGAATATAAGCTTTTACGTGAGGAAGTAGAAGAGAAATTTGTTCGTATGACAATGATTGATGCCAATTTGAATCTTGTTGAAGAATATTGGATTACTTCGGACCATACATTAGGAAATGCAACATCATATTTTAGCTCGTATGAAATGGGAGTTGAATATGCTCTTGATAGAGTTGATTATAGGATGACACTTAATTGTGAAGGCCAGAAGCCATTTATTGTTTTATTTAATGGCAAGCCGGTTAATACACTTGGTCAGCTGGAGTCATTCCTTAAAGGGGAATTTCAGATTAGGACAGAAAGCATTATTGAAAGTAATGTAAAACGACTCTATTCATAATTGAATAATATGGTGCAAAGGCTCTAGCGGTTAGATGAAGTCTAGCCGATAGGGCTTTTTTTTAGTTTTTAGGTAGATGCTTTATATGCTCTGCCTTTTTTATTATTTTGTCTTTCCAGTCATCATCTTCCGCTTCCAATTGATATGTTTGATAGCCATATTGTGGGCCCAAGGAACATACTATGGTCTCGTCGTCAATATGAAGAGAAATTCGATATTTGCTAGGTAGCTTTTGTGGGAGGATAGTCTTGCTATCGCCCTGAACTTCTTTTAGGTGTCTCTGAGCGTTTACTATACCGTCAAAATGTACATGATAATGCCTGAATAAATGCCTGATGTAGCTTTCGGTACGAAAAGAAGAGGTGTAAATCCACACCTCGTAGCCCAGGCTTTGCAACTCATTGATAAGATCTGGTGTGCCAAGCCTGAGTCTTTCTCGATAGATTTTGTTTAATGGAAAAGGTAGAGGTTTTTCTGTTTTATGGGTTTTGGGTGAAACGAAAAGTACTTCATCCAAATCAAATGACACTCTCATCTTTTCCTGGTCTTTCTTTGCTTTCATCAGCGGCTATCTCCTTGATTATATCCATAACCTCTGTAGACCAGTGTGATGTATCTGGTATTTCAAAGTCTCTAAAGTCTTTTTTTACATTATCTATCATTGCAATCATACTATTATCGATTAGAAGCGTATGTTTGTATTTTGCTGAGTAGATTGCTTCCATAGCTTGTTTTTCAGCACGACTTTGTCTCAACTTGTTTGTGCCGGTGACAATGCTGGTCACATTGACATGATATCTTTTGAACAAATATTTGATATATTCCATTGAATAATATTCGGAACTATATACCCAGATATCATAGCCCTCTTTTTCGAGCATTCTAAATAAAGCGGGTATGCCACGTCTAAGTCGCTGTTTGTAAAATAAACTAATCGGAAATGGAAGATTATCCTCTGGCTCGTCTAAAGAAGGGTTGTAAAACACGATTTCATCCAAATCAAGGGCAACACGTTTATCGTGAACGGAATTGATAATCATTTCTTTAATTTCCTGATTGTGTAGGATGTTGACAATTTGAACAGGAATTTTCGAATAGCCTAATCTAAGTGCAGCAGCCCATCTATGATGACCATTCAAAATCATATATCCACTAGGATATATTTTCTCCACGATAATAGGATCTTCGTCTTGAAAATATTCTTTGCCCATATTGGTATTTCTAATATATTTCTTTTCGTATTCTGAAATGATTCGATAACTAGGTCCAACGTCGGGCTGTGAAAATTCATCCTCTGGATTAGGATGTAATTGCTTGCATTTTAATTTTTTTATTAATAGTCTTTTTATAAAGCTTGATTTTACAGGAAATGCTATTTCGCTATACTTTGAGATTTCGTCAGCAATAAAGCTGTCAAAAGCTGTACCTGCTCCTGGTGCCATATACTCGTACTCCCCAATACATGTTGTTTTGAATAATTGAAACTTTGCGCATCATGCTAACTAAGCAGATATAAAAAGCTTGCATGAATATGTAATAACCCCTGTGACTGAATATTGCTAGATGCAAACAGTCTTCTTGTTGTGATTATAGCATATATGAGGGAATCTTAGAATAAGATGGATTTATGAGATATTAATGATTGTACTAGGAATCGTGATAGGTCGTCCCGTCTCGATTGAAGTGCTCTTTAATACAAAAAATGAGGTCACCCATTTGGATGACCTCATTATTTGCATTAAAAGAGCGCGAGACGGGACTCGAACCCGCGACCCCCACCTTGGCAAGGTGGTGCTCCACCAACTGAGCCACTCGCGCATAAACATTGTGTCGTTCCTGACGACAAATGCTATTCTAAAGGATGATTAAGAATAAGTCAAGAATAAATTTACTATTATTGTGAGAAAATCAAAAAAATGATAATATTTGTATTGAAAAACATGAAAAGGTTGAAGGGATGGAGCGGATTTCACTTAAAGGAAAATATATTAGCATAGCTGAAAGAAACGGAAGAAAATCCTTCGGCGGAAGCCAGGAATGGTATCCGGGTTCAGTGCGACAGAATGTTAAAGGGCAGGGGTGTGGATTGATTGCTGCTGTAGATTGTGCTTTATATATTTCAGGAGTGGATAGTCTTAATATCGAAGAATATAATTCTTTTGTTGAACAGTTTCTAAATGAGAGAAGGCTGGCTGGGTTTTGTCTTCGTGAATTCCAAATTCGTAAATACGATAATTTAATATTTTCATTAGGGATTCTACCAATACAGATATCAAAATATTTAAATAAACGAATGCGAATTTTAGGTTCGCAAAAACGTTTTAGATGGAACGGGATTCATGGTCACAAAGACATGTATGATAAAATTAAAAATATGATTTCAGCTGATATTCCAGTTATTTGGGCATTGTATTCTCCAGGGAGACGGATCAAAATGTATACTGGTAGGGAATCAGATGGAACATTTATAGACCGACAAATCTATATAAATAATCATTATGTGACTATTACTGGGGTTCTGGAGAATAAAGCGGAAAAATCATGTCATGCTCGTATGTTGGAGGTTTCCAGCTGGGGGAAAAAATATTATATAGATTTTGATGAATATCTTGCTTATGTAACAGGTTCGATTGTGAGTAGATATTGTTCAAATATAATGTATTTTAAATAAGATGTAGGGATTGATTATGAAAAAAAGGAAATTAATTGTATGTTTAGTGCTGCTTATAGTTGTTCTTGTAGGAATGGTTATTAGTGGCTTTGCTTTCTATGAGACAAAATCAGATCTTGTATATAAAGAAGTTTATGTGGAGGCAGGAACGTCACAATGCGATGTGAGTGAATTTTTAAAACGCCCTGAAAAGACAGCTAAGTTTACTAAAGATTCAAAGTTTGATGTGCTGGTCCCAGGTGATTATGATTTGAAGATACAATGGGATATGCCTGTATTTGGCAGACAGACAGAACAAACTGTTTTGCATGTCCAGGATACAGTGGCACCAAAGGTCACACTTACCAAAGATTCTATAGATATGTATACAACAGCTTCAGCACCAACCTTGACGGATCTGGTAGATACAATTGATGACGTTACAAATTGCACAATTGATTTTGAAAAGGAATATGATTTTACAAAAGAAGGTCAATTTGATATAACAGTTGTGGTTACTGATGCCGGTGGAAATGAAACAAAATGTAGTGTCCCTTGCAAGGTAATTGAGGACACCACACCTCCAGAAATAAAAGGCGTAGAACCTTTGGTTATATCACAAGGAGATGCTGTTTCATTCAAAAAGAACGTTGAAGTAGTGGACGATTATGATGATAATCCAACACTTGAGGTAGACAACTCAGGCGTGAATGTTGATAAGCGTGGAGTATACACAGTGAAATACATCGCAAAAGATGCGGCAGGTAATGAGTCCGAGGTTTCAACTACGGTAAAGATTATCTCTGCAAAAATATCGGCAGCTACAGAAGAGGTAGTTTATGCAAAGGCCGATGAAATCCTTGCGGATATTATTACACCTGGTATGACTCAGTTGCAACAGGCTAGGGCTGTATTTGATTGGGTCGTAAAGAACATAACATATTCTGAAACTGCAGGAATTGATGATGTATTATCTGCAGCCTACAAAGGTATGTTTAATAGAATAGGAGACTGTACTGTTAAACAAAAAACAGCAGAGGTTATGCTTAATAGACTTGGTATCAAAAATATGGAAATTGAGAAAATTAGAGATACCAGAGGTCATTATTGGCTCCTAATTGATGTGGGGGAGGGCTGGTATCATTATGATCCTAATTTACAGCTTGATGGCACCCTTATCTTTTACTGGCATGATGCAGATTTATGGGAATATTCAAATGCACACAAAAATACACACAACTATGACCCAAGTAAGTATCCTCATATTCAATAACCTGAGTGATGGTTGTGGTTTAAATGCAAAGGAGAATATAAATGAAAAAAAGAATTTTGATTTTTAGTATGATTTCTGTAATGGCATTTACTATGTTTGCCTGTGGCAACTCAGATGATACAAAAGTGATTGAGTCTAGCGCAAACGTTGGTACAGAATCAACAAGTTCATCTAGCAAAGCAGGGGGATATGTTTTTCATTACAATGATTTGCAGATAGGAGTGGATGAAGATGCAGCCCCTATAGTTGAAAAGCTGGGAGAGCCTAGTCAGTATTTCGAATCACCTAGTTGTGCAGCAGATGGTATTGGTAAACTTTATACCTACAATGACTTTGAAATTCAGACATATCCAGAAGGAGACAAGGATTTAATACTTTATGTTCGTCTTCGCACAGATAATGTTGCAACAGATGAAGGCCTAGATCTATCTAGCACCAAAGAAGATATAATTTCAGCATATGGCAATCCTACGGCAGAAGCCACAGGCTCTATGACATATGAAAATAATGGTGTCTCACTTGTGTTTATTTTTGATGGCGATAGCCTTAGCTCTATTGAGTATGATAGTGAGATGAATAAGTAATTATTTATAATTGAAGCATACAGAAAAAACAAAGGGATTTTTTAGCCTTGTAAGATTAGGGTGTCAAAAGATAGTTTGTTTTGACTACTATATACTATTTGTACCT
>CAMJBT010000033.1 GCA_946403965.1 uncultured Pseudobutyrivibrio sp.
CAAAAGAACTTGGCTACGAGACTCATGTTTTTGCCTGGGCAGCAGGGGATGTGGGTGAAGCTCTCGCAGATTATTTCTATCCTATCAGCATCGTGGAAAAGGAAGCTATCTTGGAGAAATGTAAGAAGATTCAGCCAGACGGTATCTGCACTATCGCTTCTGATTTGGCTACAGTGGCTGTAAATTATGTGGCTACAGAGCTTGGCTTGCCAGGAAACACAATGGAGACTATGCTGAAATCCACCAACAAGTGGGAGATGAGAAAGACTTTCGCTGAAAATGGCGACCCAAGTCCAAAGAGCGTATGTGTCTCTTCGTTTGAAGAGTGCAAGAACATGAACTTTGAATTTCCAGTCATTGTTAAACCTACCGATCGTTCTGGCAGTCGTGGTGTCACAAAGGTGGAATCCATGGATGGCTTGAAGTCAGCTATCGATACAGCTCTTGAATGTGGTTTTGAAAAGGCTGTTGTTGTAGAGGAGTACGCAAGCGGCTTGGAGTACAGTGTGGAATGCATCACATATAATGGTCAGCATAACTTGCTAGCAATCACCAGAAAGTACACTACGGAGGCGCCAAACTTTATCGAGGTAGGCCATCTAGAGCCAGCATCGCTTTCTGAGGAGGTGGCTTCAAAGGTTCGTGACGTAGTGTTCCATGCCCTAGATAGTCTTGGTGTGAAAAACAGTGCATCTCATTCAGAATTAAAGATTGATTCTAATGGTAGGATCCGCATTATCGAAATCGGTGCCCGCATGGGTGGCGACTGTATCGGCAGCAGCCTGGTGGAACTTTCCACAGGAATCGACTTCGTAAAGGCGGTAATCGATGTGGCCGTTGGCAAGGAACCAGAGGTTCAGAAGACAAAAAATGGCTATGCCATTATCAGATATATCATGAGCGCCGATGATGCGAAGCTTCTAGAAGAAGTGAAGCGTGATTGTGCTGATCATCTTGTGGAATATGAAATCGAAGATGATTTGACTGGAGAGATTACTGATAGCTCTACCAGATATGGATACTTCATTCTCGCTGATGAGAACGGGGATGTGGTGAAGTATTTGCCTGAGGAATAGGTTACTATTCATAGTAACCGGAATAGATTCAGAATACACATAAGTGATAATATGCTATAATACAGTATCGGAGAAATATTCTTCGGTACTGTATTTTTTAGAGGTCATATTATTATGAAAAAAATAAATACATCAATTTCAACATTTAAGAATATTATTGATTCGAATTATTTATATGTTGACAAAACAAAATACATATATGAAATGATTAAAGAACCTTTTGGACAGTTCTTTTTTTCTAGACCTAGAAGATTTGGTAAGAGTTTAACAGTTAGCACATTGGAAGCTATTTTTTTAGGGGATAAGGAATTGTTCAGAGAATGCTTCATCTATGATGTGGAGTATTCTTGGGAAAAATATCCAATAATACATATTGATTTTGGAAGAAGTGATAGTTCTACAGTGGCTAATTTGGAAGAGTGGCTTAGGTTAGAACTGCAGGGTATAGCAAAGAGATATTCAGTTGAAATAGTAGGAAGCACTCCTGCAATATTGTTTGGAGAGCTGATAAAGGCACTGTATTATAAGTATTCCAAAGGTGTTGTCATCTTGGTTGATGAATATGACAGGCCTATTACTAATAACTTAGAAGATGGAAAGGGCGTTAAGCAAATAAGTCGAACTATGGAAGCTTTTTATCAGATGATAAAAGGATATGAGTCCATGGAGCGATTTGTATTTATTACAGGAATAACACGTCTTAGTCAGGTCTCTATCTTCAGCAAATTGAACAACCTTGTGGATATCAGTAGAAGTGAATATTATTCGGATGCTGTTGGGTATAATAACGAGGAACTTAAGCATTATTTTGGTGATTATATAGAAGAGGCTGCTATTAAAAATGAATGTACAAGTGAAGAAATGATTCAAGAGCTTGCAGCATGGTACGATGGTTTCAGATTTGCTTTTGAAGGGGAAAAAGTATATAACCCTGTGTCTATTGGCAGATTCTTCTCCGATAATTATGAGTTTAGAAATTACTGGTATGCAACAGCCACACCTGTAATATTGGTTAATTTTGCAAAAAAGAAGAAGATTACCGTTGAGAGTATAAATGATGCAGTAGTTACCGATATATCCTTTAATTCGTTTGATATTATGGCACTCTGTGAAAATGATGTGGACTCACAAACTATAACACAGTTGTTATTTCAGACAGGATATTTAACTATCGGTGACAGAGATGTTAATAATAATATGGTGGCATATAAGCTGGTGTATCCAAACAAGGAAGTACAACTTTCTTTTGAAACAGATCTTGCGTCGGTATATACTGGGAAATCCATTGCCGAATTAAATACTATTGCATCAGCATTACAGAATGCAGCCTATAGTGGTGAAGTTGATGAGATGATGTCAGTTTTAAAATCTGTTTTTGCAAGTGTTCCATATGGTATTCAGGTGAAAAATGAAAAATATTATCAATCTATTTTATATTTGACTTTTAAAATGTGTGGAATGAATATAATGGCAGAATCCATGACAAATATTGGCAGGATAGATGCAACACTGGAGGCAGGCAATAATATTTATATTATTGAATGTAAAATCGATAAAAGTGCCAGTGAAGCATTTAGTCAAATAGATGACAAAAAATATGCAGAACAATACTCTTTTAAAGAAAATGATGGATATAAAATCCATAAAATAGGAATGAATTTTTCTTCTGCAAAGAGAAATATTGATGACTATATTGAAGGATAATTTGTTATCTAAAGAATGATAAAAAATAAGAAAATGACTTGCCAGTTAAGATATGGAGAGTGATAATATGTATGTTTTTTGTATTGGATAAAAATGATGTACATAGCAGCTCTCAGTTTGCTAAGTATATTACAATAAGATATTAGAGCAGAAAAAGCCTATTCAGATATTAGTTTTATTTATCTATGAGGCTGGAGGAAATCAAATGATTAATTTTAATGTACCACCATTTGTGGGCACAGAGGAAAAATATATAAAGGATGCTATTTCAAAGCACAAGATTTGTGGCGATGGCGAATACACCAAAAAGTGTAATGCATGGCTTGAAGAGAAAACTGGTTCACCAAAGGTCCTTCTCACCACATCATGCACACACGCTACAGAGATGGCTGCACTTCTTTGCGAAATTCAGCCAGGTGATGAAGTCATTATGCCTTCATTCACATTTGTTTCTACAGCAGATGCATTCGTGCTTCGTGGCGCCAAAGCTGTTTTCGTAGACATCCGACCAGACACTATGAACATTGACGAAACAAAGATCGAAGCTGCTATCACTGAAAAGACAAAGGCCATCGTTCCTGTTCATTATGCAGGTGTTTCTTGCGAGATGGACACTATTATGGACATTGCAAAGCGTCATAATCTGAAGGTTGTAGAGGATGCTGCCCAGGGTATTATGAGCACATATAAAGGCAAGGGCCTTGGTACAATTGGTGATTTCGGAGCTTTTTCATTCCACGAGACAAAGAATTATTCCATGGGTGAAGGCGGTGCCCTTCTCATCAGAGATGAAGCCAACTCTGAAATGGCTGAAATCATCCGCGAAAAGGGTACAAATCGTGCAAAGTTCTTCCGCGGTCAGATTGATAAATACACATGGGTGGAGCCAGGTTCATCATATCTTCCATCAGAGCTCAATGCAGCTTACCTTTACGGTCAGCTGGAGCAGGCAGACAAAATCTTCGATGACAGAATGAATTCTTGGAACGAATACTATGCCGCATTCAAGGAACTTGCAGATGCTGGCAAGGTAGACCTTCCAACAATTCCAGAAGGTTGCACTCATAATGCCCACATGTTCTACCTCAAGTGCAAAGATTTGGAGGAGCGTAGCGCCCTCATCAAGTACGGCAAAGAAAATGGCGTAGAAATGGTATTCCACTACATCCCATTGCACTCATCACCAGCCGGTCAGAAGTGCGGTCGCTTCCACGGCGAGGATGTCTACACCACAAAGGAAAGCGAGCGCTTGGTTCGTCTTCCACTTTACTATGGTCTTACAGCTGAGGATAGAGCAAAGGTTATCAGTGTGGTGAAGGAGTTTTACAAGTAAATAAATGTCTTTAATGAAAGCTAGGAGTTTGAATGATATGCTCCTAGCTTTTTCGTAAACGGTAAATAGTGGGTGCCTCGTACCCGTTCATATAGTTTGAGATAATCCTGTATATAAACTATGGGGACTATACATACTATGTAGACTATGTATAGTATCCGACATACAGGAGGTATCTTTATGAATAAGTCAACTCAATTGAAGAAAGAGCTTCGTTATCAACAATGGTTTGCTGAAGTGCAAGAAGTCATATTTTTTTGAAGGCAGAATTAAATTGAAATCGTTTCTTATAATTGCAATTTAGTTAAAAAATAGCAATTTATTTTCCTGAAATTGCAATTTAGTGCTATAATCAAATTGCAAAGTTGCAAATTAAGGGGGCGCCTATGGATAAAAGAGTTGAAAAGCTTATAAATGCAAAAAAAGAATTAAAGTTAACTTATGAACAAATATCTCAGGATTCAGGTGTAAATCTAAGTACTACTCAGAAAGTATTAGGAGGAAAGATAGATAATCCTAGAAAAGAAACACTTGAGTCTTTAGAAAGAGTTCTTCTTAGAAAAAAAACTCCCGAAAGATCTGCTTCAAGAGAAATATCTATTGGAAATCAGGATTTTAAGACAATAATCGAAAACGATTATTTTTACAGTGACAAGACATTGTTTATAAAGGAATGGTGGGAAAGTGGTGATGTGGTAACACTTATCACTAGACCACGTCGTTTTGGAAAAACTCTTAATATGAGTATGGTGGATTATTTTTTCTCTAACACCTACAAGGAAACAAAAACGTTGTTTAAAAACCTGAAAATCTGGGATTATGAGGAATATCAGAAGCTTCAAGGACAGTATCCAACAATATTTCTAAGCTTTGCTTCTGTAAAAGGTAATACATATGAAATGGCCCGCCAACAGATTATACAAGAAATTGTTGGTCTATATAGAAAAAATCAGAGCTTAATCGAGAACGATTTTGTAACTGACAAGGATAAAGAATACTGGGACTTAGTTAGCTATGACATGTCGGATGCGGTAGCGAGCAATGCGGTTAATTTTATCTGTGAACTTCTATATCGCAAAAATGATAAGAAGGTCATAATTCTTATGGATGAATATGACACACCTCTTCAAGAGGCATATGTAGATGGATTCTGGGATCAAATAACGGCTTTTATCAGAAATATTTTTAATTCAACCTTTAAAACAAATATTTACCTAGAACGAGCAATAATGACTGGAATTACTAGAGTCAGTAAGGAATCAATTTTTTCAGATTTGAACAACTTAAAAGTCGCATCAATTACTACATCTAAATATGAGAAGGCTTTTGGTTTTACAGTGGATGAGGTAAATGATGCACTGAAAGAATATGGATTGACAGAAAAATCAGAAGAAGTTCAAAACTGGTATGACGGATTCAAAGTGGGGACCCAGAATGATATTTTTAATCCGTGGTCAATAACACAGTTCTTAGACACAAAAATTCTTGATGATTATTGGGCAAACACAAGCAGTAATATGCTGATTGATAAATTGATTCGAGAAGGTTCTCCTGATATAAAAAAACTATTTGAAAAATTACTTGTTGGTGAAAGTGTTGATGTATTAATTGATGAAGAAATTGTATTTAATTTAATTGACAAAAATGAATCAGGTGTATTTAGTATTCTTTTGGCGTCAGGTTACTTGAAAATTGTTGAAGCATTGGATGACTCTGGTATGAGAAAGAAATGTCGTGTTGCGCTTACTAATACAGAAGTAATTCATATGTTTGAAGATATGGTTAGACGTTGGTTTGAGGGAGGAAGTACAAAATATAATAACTTTATTGAAGCACTTATAAAAAATGATTTGAAATACATGAATAGATTTATGAATGAAGTTGCTCTGAATACTTTTTCTACATTTGATACTGGAAATAGACCTTCTGAATATGCCGAGCCAGAACGTTTTTATCATGGTTTTGTTCTAGGGTTAATGGTGGATTTGGCAGACAAATATCAAATTAAATCTAATAGAGAGAGTGGCTTTGGAAGATATGATGTATGTCTTATTCCTAAGGACAAAAAAGATTCAGCCTATATAATAGAGTTTAAGGTTCATGATCCTGATGATGAGAAAAGTTTGGAAGACACTGTCAAAAGTGCATTGAAGCAAATTGATGAAAAAAATTATGATGCTGACTTGCTTAATATGGGAATCAAGAGAGAAATGATACATCATTATGGATTTGCTTTTGAGGGAAAGAGGGTTTTGATTGGATAGACAAAAGTAAAGAATTGAAAGCTAAATTACAATCCGCAGGTATCCCCTATGATACTGCGGATTTTTTTAATACTGACGCTAGTAATGAAAACTATGACATTGATCAAGGAGCTAGGATACAATCAAGATTTATTACTGATGATTTGGTGAAAGACTTGAAAATGCAGAGGTGGCTGCAGAAATAATGATGAAAGTGGAAAAATAAATCTTCTATTGATGCGTTAAATTTGCAAATAAAGTATAATTAGGCTGTGATTTTACCACAGCCTTATTTAAAATTAACTGGAGATAGTATCAGCATTGAAGCTGATTATAAACAAAAGGACGACAAACTTATGAACATGACAAAACGCGAACGCGAAATTACAGATCCAATCAAGATAGATGAGATATTAAATGATTGCAAATACTTACATCTTGGATTGGTTGATGATGGAATGCCATATGTGGTGCCCCTTAATTATGGCGTAAAAAAAGCAGAAGATGGCCACTATATCCTCTATTTGCACGGAGCGTGCAAAGGACGTAAATTGGATGTCATTCGTAAGAATCCAAACTGCTGCTTCACCATGGAACGAAATGTGCAGCCTTTCGATGGCAGGATGGCCTGCCAGTATGGAATGACTTATGAATCCATTATGGGTGAAGGTACGGTCACTATAGTGGAAGATACTGAGGAAAAAATAGAATCCCTGAAGCTTTTGATGCAGACTCAGACTGGCAGCAGCAATTTTGAATTTGATGAAAGAATGGTTTCGATTGTCAGCATCATGCGAATAGATGTTAAAGAATTGTCTGCAAAGCACAGACCTCTTCCAGGGGCTGCTGAGTAGGATTAATACTGTGTATAATACGAGGAATTGACTAAATAAATGACAAAACAAAGAAATAGTACAATCGATATTGCTAGGGGAATTGCAATCATCGTCATGATAATGGGACATGTGGAAATAGGAATTTTGGAGCATGATAGCTGGTTTTCTATCTGGTATCATGCCTGGCACATGCCCATATTTTTTATAGTGTCTGGATATTTCTTTGATAGAAAAGAATATGGTGGCAGTTTGGTTAATGATAATGGAACAGGCTGTGGATTTTTTGCTAATGAAAATGGATATGATTGTAGGGCAAATGGTGGTTCAAAATATCCAGGGGATTATATTTCCAAAAAAGCCAGACAGCTGTTGGTTCCATTTCTGTTTTGGGGCATGTTCAATGCCTTTTATGAGCTCATCAGCTCTGGCGATTGGTTGATGTTTCGTGCCACCATCATTCATTCTTTTTTTGAGAAACCTACAGATGGTGTGCCAGGAGCCGGTGCTCTTTGGTTTCTTCCGGCTATGTTTTGGCTAAACGTGATTTACTTCGTAATCACGAAGTGCTTTGAAAGCAAGTGGATGTCATGGCTTGCTGGGTTCGTCATTGGATTCATAGGCATGGTGGCTGAATCTAAGGGAATCTATCTGCCATTTGGAATCGATGGTGGGCTGACAGGTCTGCCTTTTATCGTGGCTGGAGACATGTTTCGTTGTTGGGAAAATAAAGTGCAAGCATCTTCTGATACGGTGGAGAATCAATCTGGTAAAAGTAGGCCAGCACGAATCAGCCTGATGCATTTGCCTTGGTTCATATTTGCACCTGCATTTGTAGTTTTCAATTATTTGTTCATTGCAAATGGATTGGTAAATTTCAGAGCCGGACAATATCAAAATTATCCTTTGACATTCATTAATGCAGTCGCTGGAGCGATACTGCTGCTGAATGTGGCTCGAGTAATTGATAGTGTTGGGGCTGGAGTTGGAGTCACTGGCAGGGGCAGTGTTGGAGCAACTGACAGGGATGGTAATGGAGTCATTGGCAGTGTTGAGGCTAGAACAAATGATAGTCATAGTGCTAGTGGGACTGTTCATGGATATGCAAAAGTGGCTGGCTTCTTAGCCACCTTGGGCCACCAGTCCCTTATTTATCTTTGCCTCAATCAGCGAGTGATCGCCTTGGTGAAGCCAGTGTTCATGCCATACTGGGGGCCATCAATTGTTGGCTGCTACAGGTGCTTCATCCTGACCACTGTCATCGTCATCCTGGTTTGTTATGTGGCACATCACATTCTGGTAGGCAGCAGAGTGCTCAAGTGTAGTGTGGGAAAATAAAGTGAAAGGCTGACTCAGCAGAGGAAAAGTCGTAAGAGTCAGCCAGGCGGGCCAACAGCAAAGAGAAAAAGAGGCATGTCAGAGCAAAAAAGGCTGACTCAGCAGGGGGAAAGCCGTAAGAGTCAGCCAGACAAGCCAACAGCAAAGAGAAAAAGAGGCATGCCAAAGCAAAAAAGGCTGACTAAGCTAGAAGATAGCCGGAACAGTCAGCCAGGCGAGCCATCAGCAAAATGCTTTGCCTCAGGTATTCGATTCCCTAGGAAAATAAATACAGATAAATGATTAAACATAGAATATAGGAGCAGCGAATGTACGCAAAGTTTTTTAAAAGACTAATTGATTTTATATTGGCTCTAGTTGGAGTGGTGATTTTGTCACCATTGTTTTTGGTGCTGATTATTCTAGGATCTATTTTCATGAGAGGAAACCCATTTTTTACCCAGCCCCGACCAGGAAAAAATGGCAAAGTTTTCAACCTTATTAAGTTCCGCACCATGGACAACCGTCGGGATTCCAATGGCCAGCTGCTTCCAGATGAAGTGCGCCTAAACAAATACGGCAACTTCCTGCGCAATACATCTCTGGATGAAATCCCAGAACTTTTCAATATTCTGATTGGACAAATGGCCCTTATCGGACCTCGCCCACTTCTGGTTAAATACCTGGATCTCTACAATGAGGAGCAGAAGCATCGCCACGATGTCCGCCCAGGCCTCACCGGCTACGCCCAGGCCCATGGCCGCAACAGTGTATCCTGGGAAGACAAATTCGCCATGGACGTGTGGTACACTCGCCACATTACCCTGGGCTTGGATCTCAGAATCCTGCTGGACACAGCGCTGGCAGTCCTGAAGCGAGATGGCATCAGCTCCGACACATCTGCAACAATGGAATCATTCACAGGCACACCTGATGGAGTGAAGCCAAGCTGGAAGGAGCCTTATTAGAAAAGGGAAGATATGTCTACTTATCAACATTGACTTTTGTCATACATGATAAAAGTTATAGAACGAAAGAAAAGTTATAGACAGTTATAGAAAAAATAAAAAGTTATAGAGAGTTATAGTAGTAGCGGTATTGAAGGAGGCTATTGCATTGGTAGAAAATGGGAAGAATGAGAAAAAATGGAATTTTTTAGATATAGATTCTATTAAAAACATAACAAATCATGACATCAGTTATTATGTACAGAAAGGTCTGTTTAGCGATGAGCAGATAAAACAAAAGAACTTTATTAATCATATGATTAATAATGATATTCCATTTTGTGCTCTTGTTTCTGGGTTTAGAGGAACAGGGAAGTCTGTTTTTGTGGATTATATTTTTGACGAATATACGAATGATAGAGAGGGCAGATGGGAAAATGACAATGTTATCGTTGTCAAGTTCAATGCAACAAAGTATGTATCTTATGAGTATTTCTTGAGAAAAATTATTCGAGAGTTATACTTGGCTGCAAATAAGAAGCGTAATAAGGTGCAAAACATAGATGACTTAAGATGTTTATATGTGCGTACCTTTAATGAGGTTACTGAGAGCAGTTCTGAAAAAGAAAGTACAGCTATTAATAAGGAGATAATTGCATCGCTAAGTCTCAAAACTTCAGCAGATATTAGCACAAAAATCAATATAGTTTTAAATTTGATATTGGCGGGTTTGATATACTTTTCAAATATAACGATAAAATATTTAGATAAGGCTTTGTCTTTGAAAATTCCTCTAATTATACTTATTGCAATAAATGTTATTATTGGTGTGAACACTGAGTACAAGCGTAAAAAAAGCTATGAAAAAAAGAAATCCATGAATATTAAGTCCTTGTATGATGGCGAAATAGCTGAGTATAAATTATTCAATGAGCTAAAGAAGATTAATGACGAGGGCAAAAAGGTAGTTTTTATCATAGATGAATTGGACAAGCTTGGCGATGATGAAGTTGAACAAATCGTTCGTGAATTAAAGCCACTACTTCTTTATATCTATTGTGATTCCGTGCTTGTGGCAGGAATTAATTTTGAAGACAAAATAATTCAGGAAAGCACAGCTATGGATTCGGTCGCATCTAGTTTGTTTAATTATAGGATTTATGTGCCGCTAGGTTTTTTGGCCGATTACGAAAAAATATCATCATTGGTATCAGGACAGCCTGTCTTTTTTGAACTGGATGACAATACTAGAGATCTGTATTTTAAGATGAAGGCCATGCACTCAAGAGGGGTTAAAAGAGCTTTTATCAGCAACATTATGAGTGATGGTACATGGGAGAAGTCTGATTTGATTGTTGATACCGAAAAGGCAGATAGTCTGTACCAAAAAGATGGCATAGTGGATTACTACGAAGATTTATTAAGGTTGGAGGAGCATCTGGCTGAATTGTATTCAGATCAAGAATATTTAATCCGAGATTTATCATTACAGTATGGCAATTATGTGATTAGCTTTTTGGCCAACAAAGGGTACATAAAAACAAATGATTATATAGCTTATATTAGAACTCGTGTCGATTATGGTATTCCTGAATCTAGTATGAAATACATAAAAAAGATGCTGTCAAAGGGAGAGAGGGAAAGCATCATAAAGATTATTTTGGATGAAGATGGAGGGGTAGGTTATGAAAATATTCCTGATTTTCCATCTCCTGCGCCAAATCCAGATAATGTGTCTGGCCAATCTCTTGCTGTTCAAGTGGATGAACAATGTGATAGAGATGATTCAACAGGACAAGCCCATGCCGTTCAAGTGGATGAACAATGTGATACAGATGATTCACAAGGACAAGCCCATGATGCTCAGGTGGTTGAACTATCTGACACATCTAATTCCGCATTAAAAAAGGTTAATATAACATTGCCCGAAAACTATAGGAAAATAGAAATTGGAAGATTTCTTGCGGATTCATTATCGAATCGAAAAGATCAATATGGAACTATTTTTGATGGAAATATAAAGTATAGATATAGGGAAGATGGAAATAAAGAGTTCCTTGATATGATACTTTCTCAATTGCATCGATGTGGTGTTACTGTCAATAGTAGACAGTGGGGATTTCTAGACGATGTAGTGAGGGTGTTTTATTATTTTGCCTCATATATGAATTGCGCAATGGATGAAGTAGCTGATTTAATCTTAGAGGCTTTAGATAAAAGCGGACGCCTGGAAACTGGATACCGAAATATAAGCCAATCTAGCATGATAAATCTTTTGTGTTACGTTTTTAATGGAGATAATAGCAGACTTAAAGTTACAAATTATGTGAAGATGCTGATGATAATGCTGTATTTTAAGGATGATGCATATACAGAATTAAGAAAATTCCTTGACAAGGAATGGAACAGAATAATAGGTCCATTTGATATGGTGGACGATCTTCATCCAGCAATAGGAATGCAGATTCGCTACTACAAATCTATTTCTTATCTTAAACAGTATGATCCAAATCGTCGTGTCGCTCTAAATGAAACAATGTGTAAAACGGCATTGGAACTAAAACTGGAAAGAATAGCCATGGTAGTTTTTTCTATATCATATATTTCGCAGGAACAATGGGATTCATATGAGAATACAACCGATAAACTTCACTCAAAAATGTTATTGGTAAATTTATGTTCATATGAAGAATTTAAGAAAGATATAGACAATCTATTAGGTTATTTTAAAGAAAAGTAATGGTTGCGATTGAAGCTGTAAATTTCAATATTTAGATATTCTAAAGGGACAATTAAATAGTATCATTAACGGAAGCTTGATAGATTGAAAGCACTGTTGATGTTACAAAGGGAAATTGCTTCATGCACATTGATATGAACCCTCTTTACTGGATGTGCCAGTAAGGAGGGTTTTTGTATAATAGAAATAATAAAAAGAATTTTTTAGAATCTAGATTATCCCTTAAATAATTAAGAGGTATTGCTTATTATTGTAATTGATTTTACTTATCATTGTGAATGATACTATTTATAATCATTAGTTAAAAAGATAGGGATATCTTGAAATATAGAATAGGTTTAAATGCTTTGAACAGCATTTGAGTCATGGTGTGATTAGATTTTTTAGTACATGAAATATTTTCTGAAGGAAAATATTGCCAGGCAAAGCCAGGTTCTTGCGGGTCTTTTCCTTAAGTTGCCCGCAAGAAGTCATGACTTCTTGCTGACCAAACAATGAAATTGTCAGCAAGAATCCTGCTTTGCAGGACATGAAAATAGATAAATCTATTTTCATGGTATTTACGATTCCTGTTTTTCTGAGGGAAAACAAGAATCTATAGAAATTCAAAATAGAAGTATATTGTAAATTTCATATTATAGTAATTCAAAGGATTTTATGACTTCTTGTAACCAAGCAATGAAATTGTCATCAAGAATCCTACTTTGTAGGACATGAAAATAGATAAATCTATTTTCATGGTATTCACGATTCCTGTTTTTCTAAGGGAAAAACAAGAATCAATAATATTACATCTACAATAACCAGCATGTGACAGAAGCACATTATAGAAGTTGTTAAATAAGTTATTTTAGTGTCTTTTATCTTGGCATCTGATGTGATATGAGTCCTTCAAGCTTGACTTTTAGCTGATTCATGTTTAATGGGTGCTTTGATGTCTCATATGTCACAATGAGTTGCTTGCCAATCTGATAACCATTTTCTTCATACATTCGTAGTTTGTTCATCGCATTCTTAATATAATCTTCATCATCCATCATACCCAGATGTTCTAGATATATTTCTTTTCTATTATTTACATCTAGAATCGTAAAATCAGGGTGAACACTATGATTTGTATTGATTTTTAATTCTTTTTCGTACAAATAAGGAATGTTTGACTTGTCTAGAAAATCAGAAATTATTATCTCGGATTTTGATCGCATCTTAATACCCTTGCTATTTTCAAAAATGAGTGATTCTGGCCTGAAATGATTATTAGCTTGTCCTTGCATCAACCATCTTTTGACAAATTCCTCATCTGTGACATCTATAGGAGTAATTAGCTTTGCTTTTCCAACAGGCATATTGTCAATAGTGGTCTCAGCATATCCATTTTCATAATACTGAATTAGCCTTCGTATATTTTTCAATTCTTTCTCCGCTTCTTTTACAACTTTTTCAAGATATTCACGTTGTACTATTGCCTTTGCAAAACCGATTTTACTTTTGGGGATATAAATTCGATTTTTATCAGAGGTATCACTACGATATAGATATTGATATCCTTTGTGATGACGTGAAGCGATAACAACACCTGAAGGTGATGCATTGATATCTATTTTTGCCTGTTGAACATAATTTGACAAGAATTCCTGTCTTTTATATAACAGGCTAACAAGTTTATATATTTGCATAAATGTATTTTTCCTAAAAACTATAAATAAAAATATGGAATATAAAAAGAACTAAAATAGAAAATAGAATAATGCGACAAAAGACATGCGTTATATTATCAGCCTCTGTAATAAATGTCAAGCACTAAAATAACTTTTATTTTAAGGAGTATATATAGCTCGGCTGACTGAGGGAGTGGGATGGCACTATAGTCAGCCGAAATTAGCAGGAGAAGACTGGTGGCAGGAAGGCTAGGAATAGAAAAGGCTGACTGAGAGAGGGAAATGGCACTATAGTCAGCCAAAATGGGCAGGAGAAGGAAGCTGGCAGGGAGGCTGATAGAATAAAAGGCTGACTGAGAGAGTGGGATAGCACTATAGTCAGCCAGAATGGGCAGGAGAAGGATGTTGGCAGGGAGGCTGATAGAATAAAAGGCTGACTGAGAGAGTGGGATAGCACTATAGTCAGCCAAAATGGGTAGGAGAAGGCTGCTGGCAGGTTGGCATGGAGAAAAAAGGCTGACTGGGCAAGAAGAATAGCACTATAGTCAGCCAAAATATTCCTGAAGGCATAATGCTCAATAAAGAAATCCCCGCGGGAACCAGGTTCCTGCGACGCATCAGATAAATGTCACCATATTATCCTGTAAAGAAATAGTGTATAATTGTAGCAGTAGCCTTCGGGGCTGCGCTTATTTTAGTGCAAAAAACTAATTGAATTATGATTAGTTTTTCATTAAGGTTATATAAAGCGACTGAGATATTGAGGGATTTTCAATGATGATCCCAATAGAAGACAAAATACTAATCAATCAAGGAACATAAACAACAATTATGAACAAAAAACTACTCACAATTATTGTGCCATGTTACAACGAGGAGGAATCCTTGCCATTGTTTTACCAGGCAATCAAAAATCTGGAGGGAGAGGGGAAGCTCTCTGCCGTGGATATTGAATTCTTGTTTGTAGACGATGGCTCTCGTGATAAGACACTTCAGGTGTGCCGCCAGCTTAGAAGCCAAGATGAGAGAGTGCGATATGTTTCGTTCTCCAGAAACTTTGGCAAAGAAGCGGGCATATATGCCGGATTGGAAAAGTCCAGAGGCGATTATGTGGTAATCATGGATGCAGATTTGCAGGATCCTCCAGCGATGCTGCCACAGATGCTGCAGGAATTAGAGTCGGGCCAGTATGATTGTGTGGCTACACGCCGCGTGGACCGCAAAGGAGAGCCACCAATTCGCTCTTGGTTTGCCAGAAAGTTTTATAAATTGATGAACAAGATTTCCAGCGCCGATATTGTGGATGGCGCCAGAGATTATCAGATGATGACACGCAAGGTGGTGGATGCAATCGTGTCCATGCGCGAGTACAATCGTTTCTCAAAGGGAATCTTCGGCTGGGTCGGCTTCCGCCGCAAGTGGCTTGAGTTTGAAAATGTTGAGCGCGTGGCAGGAGAGACAAAGTGGTCATTCTGGAAGCTATTTATATATGCAATTGACGGAATCGTTGCCTTCTCCACAACACCACTTATAATGGCTTCAATTTTTGGATTGATTATGTGTTTGGTGGCATTTTTGTTCATAATCGTGATTATCATCAGAACATTGGTGTTCGGTGACCCAACAAGTGGCTGGCCTTCTATGGTTTGTATTATCCTGTTGGTATCAGGCATTCAGCTTTTGTGCATGGGAATCCTGGGGCAGTATCTATCAAAGGCATACCTCGAAACTAAGAACAGACCAATATACATAGTTCAAGAGGAAGATGGAGAATAATAGATAAGCTGCCAGACACTGCAGGTATTTATATCATGGGGGAGAAACAGAGGACAAAAGATTACTAATGACTAAAAAGACTAAAAGCATTGCAAGCACAGCTATGGTGCTTACAATTTTGACACTATGCTTCAAGGCTTTAGGCTTTGTGAAGCAGGCGGTGGTGGCGTATTATTTTGGAGCCACCTTCGAGACAGACATATATTATGTAGCCTTCAATTTCGTAGGCACACTTTCGTCGGCATTTATTCGTGCAATCACTATTTCACTGGTTGGAATATACACACATTGCCTTGTTCAAAAGGGCAAGGCTGCAGCATCCAAGTTGCTAAGCGCATGCCTGGAGGTGTTGGTGCCGGTGGTGCTGGTGGTACTTCTATTGGCATATATGCTGACACCGCAGATTGCCATGGCATTGGCGCCTAAGTATTCCCCAGAGGAATCAATGCTGTTACAATCGTATTTACGAATTTGCTATCCATTCTTTCTGTTTTCAGTGGTGACATTGGTTTGGACATCGTTGTTGGATGCAAACAAGGATTTCGTGGCAAGTAGAACCGAATCCTTCATCACCAGCACAACTACCATTTTGTGTTGTGTTTTCCTCTACAGCATTCAGGCAGTCACATCACTTGTTATCGCTCAGTACATTAGCTATGTGATTTTTGGTACATTGCTTTTAATTAGAGGAAAGAAATATTTCGATTTCACATTTGTCAGCTTCAAAATTGTGCCAGAGATTCGCACAGTTTTGATGACAGCACTTCCACTTTTTGTGGGCAACTCAGTGTCACAAATCAACAAAATCGTGGACAACTCACTTTCAACAGGCTTGGGTCACGGAAATGCCTCGGCCCTTTCATATGCTGTGGTTCTTGAAGATTTTGTCAGCATCATCCTTGTCAATAATGTGGTGGATATTTTGTATGTAAACTTTTCAACTTACACCGCTGAGGGTGATTACAACAAACTCACAGACACAATGAAAAAAGCAATCAACATCATGATATGCATCATGATTCCGATTACTATCGTCACATGTCTCTGCGCAAAGGAGATTGTTTCTATTGCATATTATCGCGGAAGCTTCACATGGGATGATGTGCTAATGACCAGCGCCGCACTCATAGGATATGCAATTGGTTTTACAAGTATGGGCGTAAGGGATATAATCTTACGAGGCTTGTATTCATTTAAGAATACAAAGGGGCCGATGATTACGGGATTTTTTGCCGTTGGCTTCAACATTTTCTTTAGTATTTTGTTGTCCAGATATATTGGTATCATGGGAATTTCTATTGCAAGCTCAATCAGCCTGACTGTGAATTTCCTGATTAATTCACGCATGCTGAAAAAGCATGTGCCTAGCTACAGCCTGAGCCTGCACATTCCAGTTTTACTGAAACAGGTCCCAGCTGCGATTTACGCAGTGGCAGTTGTACTTCTTGTAAAGCATTTTGTAGCAGGCAATTTGCTAGTATTTATGATTTCAGCGATAGCTGCGTTGGGTGGATATGCGCTGATATTGCTTGCGATGAATATAGAAGAAGTTAATTATTTCAAAACTAAAATATTATCGAAAGTAAAGAAGTAGATTATTTTAAATTAGAAATATTATCGAAAGTAAAGAAGTAGATTATTTCAAATTAGAAATATTATCGAAAAATAAAAAGTAATTATGAAGTGCACCTCATAGTCTAGGTAAGCGCCAACGGGGAAGTATCATGCTGAGCATGGAGGGTGCCCTGCGGTAGCAAGATAACCTTGGGTGTGCACATTATAAGGAGGAAATTATGATTCCAGTAATGAATGTTCAAAGACAATATGCTTCTCTTCAAGAGGAGTTAGATAAAGCGGCCCTTGAGGTGCTTCACTCAGGTGGTTACATCCTGGGGCCAAAGGTTTCTGAATTTGAAAAGCAGTTTGCAGAGTATTGTGGAGCAAAGTATGCAGTTGGTGTGGGTAATGGTACAGATGCCCTTGTGATTGCACTTCTTGCAGCAGGAGTTGGTGAAGGTGATGAGGTTATCACTACAGCCATGACATTTGTTTCTACAGCAGAAGCTATTGCACAGGTTGGTGCAAAGCCTGTTTTTGTGGACATTACACCTGATACTTACACAATGGATCCAAGCAAATTGGAGGCAGCTTTTACTTCAAAGACAAAGGCTGTTATCCCAGTGCATATCTATGGCCAGGCTGCTGATATGGATGCTATCAATGAAATTGCACATGCACACGGAGCCCTCGTAATTGAGGATTGCGCTCAGGCAGCAGGTGCAAAATACAAAGGTCGCCGCACATGCTCTCTTGGTGATGTGGCATGCGTCAGCTTCTTCCCAACAAAGAACCTTGGCGCAGCAGGCGATGCTGGCATAATTGTCACAAGCAATGAGGATCTTTACAAGGGATGCTTGGCATATCGTGTTCATGGTTCTGGAATCAACGGCGCATATACATATGCCAGACTTAATGGCCAGGAATTTGACGAAAGCAAAATTGATTTCCATGGAAATCTTCCAAAATATTACAATTATCTTGTGGGCTTCAATTCAAGACTTGATGCCCTTCAGGCTGCAATGCTTTCTGTGAAGCTTCCACATCTTGATGATTGGAATGCAAAAAGACGTGAAATCGCAGCAATCTATAATGAAAAGATTACAAACAGCAAGCTTACAAAGCCTGTTGTTGCAAAGGATAACGAGCATATTTTCTATGTTTATCCAATGAAGGTGGAGGATCGCGCTGCATTCCGTGCCCACATGGAGGAAAAGGGTATCACCACAGGTGTTTACTTCCCAGTGCCAATGCATGAGCAGGCTTGTTTCGCAGAGCTTGGCTATAAGCATGGTGACTTCCCAGTTGCAGAGGATTTGGCTGAGCATGGAGTGACAATCCCAATGTTCCCTGAACTTACTGAAGAAGAAATACAGCAAGTTATAGATGCTGTTAATTCTTTCTAGAACCTACGCTAGTTACGCTCACAAGCCATAGATATCTCCGCTCAGCTATAGAAAGCATCGCTTGAGATATCTATGAGCTTGTGAACTACTAGCTTGAATATTAAAAATGGCTTAGCACTATTTATAACTAATAATATTTTCTGAATCGAGAACTTTATGAACTATACGAATCGAATTGAAAGCTCAATCGTACGTGTGATACGTATGTTATCCCCTCAGCAACTCTACTGCTTTTACGCTACACTGATAGCGGGATTGGTGGCACACGGGTATGTGCTTTTTAACAGAATTTCATATCACGACAACTCGGCCTGCCTTTTTAATTTAGGAGGCACCTACGAATCTGGTCGCTGGATGCTTGGCTTCATTTATGATTTGCAGATGAAGACCACAAAGCTTTTTTCAGTGCCAGTATTCAATGGCGGCTTGTCCATCATCTTTATTGCTATTGCAGCCATGTTGGTTGTGAAGATGTTTGATGTAAAGAGCAAGTTTTTGGCTGCAGCAATCGGTGCTATCATGGTGGTTTATCCCGTGGTGACCAGCATATTTTCATTTATGTTTACTGCTTGGGAATATCATTTGGCGCTTTTACTTTCAGTGCTGGCGGCAAAGGTCCTGACGGAAAACTTGAACCTGAAAGGTTTCATCCTTGCAACACTGTTTGCAACCATGAGCCTTGGCCTCTATCAGGCTTTCTTAGCTGTCACAGTTGTCCTGTTTTTGATTAAGCTTTTTATGGGTGTGTTGGACGAAAAGTTCCAAAGCCCAATTGACTATATAAAAACAGGTCTTGTTTATCTTTTAAATCTTGGAGTCAGCCTTGTTCTTTGGGCAGTAATGCGTAAAATCACAATGGCAATCAAAGGAATTACCGCGGTTGACTACAAAGGAATGGATGAAGGATATTCACTGGCAAAGTTCCCAGCTGTTTTCTTAAATTCTCTAAAGGCTTTCTTTGGATTTGGACAGGCGGGGATAAATGCAGTATTATATCAAAGGACTCTTGCATGTTTGATTGTGATTGTCACAATTATTCAGCTGGCAGTCCTACTGAAAAAAAGCAAAACAAAGCTTTCTATAAAGCTATTTAGTTTAATTGGCTTGGCGCTTATTCCAGTTGGAATGAACATGGTTTATCTGCTTTCTACAAGCGCTGAGTACAAGATTGATTCGCTGATGGTTTATGGAGATATCTTTGTGTTCCTGCTTCCAATACTTCTTATAGAAAGATTGCAGCAAGGCGAAGAGGGTTCAAACAACTCATCAACTGATATCGCCCCAGCATCAAAGACCTTCGGTCAGCGACAGCTTGAGGCAGCTACATGGATTCAAATTATTGCCCTTTTGGTCATGACTTTTGGCTATATTTACATGGATAATGCTGCTTACATGAAGGCGGAAATCGCTGAAGAACAGGCGTCGGCCTACTTCAATCAGCTGGTGACAGCTATCAAGGCCTGTGATGGTTTTTCAGATGATATGGACATCATCTTTGTGGGCTGGGCGGATCTTGATGACGGCACCACAGTAGAGGTTGATAACAACAGTCAGCTGGATGCAGTGAAGCTGGAGAAATATCCACGATATACAGATATTGTTAGCTATGGTGGTTCGATTCACTTCCTTAAGGAACACATCGGATTTGGAAACGAGCATCTCATTGATGATGATGGCACTGTAGCAAAGGAATCTGAAGTGAAGAAGATGCCAACATACCCTAATGATGGCTCAATTGCAGTTGTAGATGGCAGGGTTATTGTGAAACTTGGTGAGCCAACTGCAGAAGAGTAGTTAGACTTTAGATTATTTTAGAAAAGAACTAGTGAGCTAGCTAATAAAAATAAGTAATATAAGAATGTACTTTGAATGTAGATTGTTAACTAGCTATTAATAAAAGTTATAACCTGGAAACAGGAATAATTTGCAAACTCAAAGAGGTAAATAAAATGTATTCAAAGAATTTCGCGAAATTTGAAAACAAGGTGTTTCTTGCAACACCAACAATGCACGGCGACGAGCTGAAGTATATCCAGGAGGCATACGACACAAACTGGATGACAACAGCCGGCACAAATATCACTGAGGTTGAAAAGCTTTGCGCTGAAAAGGTTGGTGTGAAATATGCTGTTGGTCTTTCGGCAGGAACAGCATCACTTCATCTTTCAATGAAGCTTGCTGGAATCGAAGCATACGGAATGCCTGCAGTGGGCCATGGATGTTTGGAAGGACACAAGGTTTTCTGTACAGATATGACTTTTGATGCCACAGTAAACCCTGTCGTTTACGAAGGTGGTATCCCAGTATTCATCGACACAGAGACAGATACATGGAATATGGATCCAGTTGCTCTTGAAAAGGCTTTCGAGATCTATCCAGAGGTAAAGGTTGTTGTTTGCGCTCACCTTTATGGAACTCCAGGAAAGATTGATGAAATCAGCGCTATTGTAAAGAAACACGGGGCAATACTTATTGAGGATGCAGCAGAGTCATTTGGTGCTACATACAAGGGTGTTCAGACTGGTTCATTTGGTAGCTTCAACACTATTTCTTTCAACGGAAACAAAATCATCACAGGTTCTTCAGGCGGATGTTTCCTTACAAATTCAAAGGAAGCTGCTGAGAAGGTCCGCAAGTGGTCTACACAGGCCAGAGAGGCTGCTGCCTGGTATCAGCACGAGGAGCTTGGCTACAACTACAGAATGAGTAATGTTATTGCAGGTGTTATTCGCGGTCAGCTTCCATTTTTGGAGGAGCACATCGCTCAGAAACGTGCAATTTATGAAAGATATAAAGAGGGCTTCAAGGGGCTTCCAGTACAGATGAATCCAATGGACCTTGAAAACTCAAAGCCTAACTACTGGCTGTCATGCCTCATCATCGACAAAGATGCTATGTGTCCACAGGTTCGTGGAGAGCACGAGGCATTGTTCACACCAGAACATGGCAAGAGCTGCCCAACAGAAATTCTTCAGGCAATTGCCAGCATCAATGCAGAGGGCCGTCCAATTTGGAAGCCAATGCATATGCAGCCAATTTATCGCCTGAATCCATTCATCACACGTGAAGGAAATGGACGTGCTGTTACAAACGCATACATCGCAGGTGGAGTTCTTGGCGCTGATGGTCAGCCACTTGATATGGGTACAGATATTTTTGAGAGAGGTCTTTGCCTTCCAAGTGATAACAAGATGTCGCCAGCAGAGCAGGAGCGCATTATCGAGGTTGTTCGTGCTTGTTTTGAATAATAGGACAAGTGATGTTATAATGTGTTATTAAGTAGGGAATAATCTTAGTAAGACGGTGAAGCGGTTCGGAGCTGTTTCACATGTCGGAACATAGGAGGGTTTATGAGAAAAGTATTATCAAGACTTTTGGTTTTATCGATGACAGCGGTTGCTTTTGTATCCACATCAAATGTGGCAGAAGCAAAGGTATACAATTACGACATTACAGAGGAGTCTTTTGACGCAGCTGATTACGCTAATCGCTATGCTGATTTAAAGGCAGCCTTCGGCGAAGACAAGGCAGCTCTTTACAATCACTACAAATATTTCGGCGCTGAGGAAGGCCGCATTGTTAAAATTACAAAGGATGTTCTTAATGCACAGAATCCTACAGACACAATTCCTGCAAAGGTTTTTGCAATAGATGTGCTTGGCACAATCGTGAATGATAGCATGACAGACGGACAGAAGGTCAAGGCTGTTGAGGCATGGATGACAGCAAACATCAAGCCTGGCACAACTGAAAACAATGCTTGCTATCATATCACTGCACCTATGGCTACACTTCCAACTGCGCCAGAGGGATATGCAGAGACTTTCGAGTTCTTCATGGATGCATGTGGTGTGGAAGCTATCACAAACAGCGACATGAAGTCGAATAAGGTTTGTGTAGATGGACAGTGGCATGACATAAATATTCCAGCTGGAATTCTTTATTAATCAGAATTGATTGGCAGGTCGAACTGGGGAGACCTTGGTTCGGCCTGCATTTTTGAGTTTTATGACACCTTGATGATTAGAGTCACAGGGCATCCAATAAAGCAGCAAGTTTGAAACAATATCTGCTTTAATTACATTTAGGAGATTTTCAAAATTAAATTATGGAAACAAAAACAAAAATGCAGCACTGGCAGAAGATTGCCTTCTTGCTTGTAGCATACGATATTTTTACAGTAATCTTTTCATACTTTCTGGCACTTTGGTTCAGATTTGATTGCCAGTACAGCCATATTTCTTCGGAATATCTTGGCATGTATCTGAAGATTATTATCCCATATTCCGTATTTACGATATTTATATACTGGGCATTCGGTCTATACAGAAGTATTTGGCGATTCGCCAGCTTCTACGAGCTGAAGCATATGGTGTTTGCAACAGTGGTTACAATCGTGGCAAAGGTGGTCTTTGTTACAGCAGTAATCTACAGAATGCCAATTTCATACTATGTTTTTGGTATTGCTTTCCAGTTCTTCTTTGGAGTGGCAATTCGATTCTCCTACAGATTCCTGTTGCTTCTTCGAGATAATAAAGAAGCAAATGGTTCAGAAAACAACGTACTTCTGATTGGCGCCGGATCTGCAGGTCGTATGATTCTTCGTGATGTAAATTTCATCAAGGGCGGAGCAAATGGTCGCGCAAAGGTTGTTGCTATCATAGATGACAATCAGAACAAATGGGGCCGCTACATCGACGGAGTCGAGGTAATCGGTGGCCGCGACAAGATTCTTTGGGCTGTTGAAAAGTACGAAATCAAGGAAATCTACATTGCAATTGCGAGCCTTACACCTAGCGAGAAGCGTAATCTTATCAACATCTGCAAGGAGACAAATTGCCATATTAAGCAGCTTCCAAATATGTACGCTGAAAAGGCGGGCATTGTCAGCGCAGGAAATCTTCAGAATATCACTATCGAGGATGTACTTGGACGTGATCCAATCAGCCTTCACCAGGAGGATGTGGCTGCACAGCTAAAGGGCAAGGTGGTACTTGTTACAGGTGGCGGTGGTTCTATTGGGTCGGAACTTTGCCGTCAGATTGCAAAGTATGAGCCAAAGCAGCTTATCATTTTTGATGTTTATGAAAATAATGCTTATGATATTCAGCTTGAGTTAAAGCGCAATTATCCTGAGCTTGATTTAGTTACACTTATTGGTTCAGTTCGTGATGCTCGTCGTATTGAGGCGGTGTTTGAGACATATCGTCCAAACATTTGCTATCATGCAGCTGCTCACAAGCATGTGCCTCTTATGGAGGACAGCCCATGCGAGGCTATCAAGAACAATGCAGTTGGAACATACAAGACAGCTTATGCTGCTATGAAATATGGTTGCGACCGTTTCGTTCTTATCAGTACAGACAAGGCTGTAAACCCTACAAACGTTATGGGCGCTACAAAACGTATATGCGAAATGATCATTCAGACATTCGATGCTATGGTTAGAAGCAATCGTGAGAATCAGCTTCCAGCACTTATCACACATCAGGTGGATATCGATACCAGCGATATGACACCAGTTGCAGCTGGCAGTGGTCACACCGAATACGTGGCAGTACGTTTCGGAAACGTTCTTGGATCAAACGGTTCAGTGGTTCCACTTTTCAAGAAGCAGATTGCACAGGGTGGTCCAATTACATTGACTCACAGAGATATCATCAGATATTTCATGACTATACCAGAGGCTGTTAGCCTGGTGCTCAAAGCTGGAGCCAACGCATCTGGCGGAGAGATTTTTGTTCTTGATATGGGTGAGCCTGTAAAGATTCTTGATCTTGCCCGTAACATGATTGAGCTTGCAGGTCTCCGTCCAGAAATCGATATCGAGATTAAGGAAATTGGTCTTCGCCCAGGCGAGAAGCTATATGAGGAGAAGCTCATGAGCGAGGAAGGCCTTAAAGAAACAGAGAATCACTTGATTCATGTGGCAGAACCAATCAAGTTTGATTCAAATGAATTCTTGAATAATCTTCGTGAACTTATGAAGCTTGCCTACGATAATGAGGCACCAGAAGTGGTTCAAAAGATTAGAGAAACTGTGCCAACATTCAAGGGCTAGAATAAAAGCAGGGAATCAGAGTGATATTGTTTTTGAGAGAAGAATCCCTGAAATATAAATCCTATCTACAAAGAATTACTACTTAATAATTGAGAGGAAACTACATGGGAAAAAAGATTTCCATTGTTGTATCAGTATATAATGAGGAGCTTGGTCTTCAGCAGTTTTACGACCACACCACTCCTATTTTGCAAAAGGCCAGCCAAGACACCGGCTGGGATTATCAGCTGATTTTTGTAAATGATGGCAGCCGTGATGGTAGTCTTGATTTACTGAAAGAGTTTGCATCACAGGATGAGAAGGTGGCAGTTGTAAACTTTGCTGCAAACCGTGGCCACGAGGCGGCTATGATTGCAGGCATTGACTATGCTGATGGTGATGGTATCGTGTGCATGGACGCGGATCTTCAGCATCCACCTGAAGCAATTCCTGGAATCATTGAAAAGTTTAATCAGGGCTATGATGTGATTTCAATGATTCGTACTGCCAGAGCGGATGCAGGCATTTTCAAGCGCATTACTTCAGCAGCTTTTTATGTTGTAATGAACAAGCTTTCTGGCAAGACGAAATTCGAAAACAATTCTTCGGATTTCTTTGCTATCTCTGCCAGAGTGGCAAAGGTGCTCAGACAGGATTATCGTGAGCGTGTCCGCTTCCTTAGAGGATACGTTCAGAATGTGGGCTTTAAAAAGACTACATTGGAATTTGAAGCCCAAGCCAGAGTGGCCGGGGAAAGCAACTACAATATCAAATCATTGGTGAAACTTTCACTTAATGCTATCTGCAACTTCTCGGACGCACCACTGAAAATGGGAATATATGCAGGCTTGCTTTCAATCTTCGCAGCAGTTATATTGTTGATATACTCAATAGTTCAATACTTCCTTGGCACTGCGCCAGATGGTTATTCCACAATCATCGTAGTGCTTTGTGTGATGTTTGGCGTGTTATTTATCATCTTAGGATTCATTTCCGAATATCTTGCAATCATATTTGCAGAGGTAAAGAGCAGACCAATCTATGTGCTTGACAGCATCATCACAAAAGATGGGGAGGAATTGAAGTAAAAGAGTTTATGGCGGCTCTGAATATCAGGTGCCACAATACTTAAAGTCAGAGTTTATCATCGGGGGGCAGCTATGGGAAAGCTTATTAACAGAACACACAACGAGAGATTTTTTGATGAGTACGCTTACTTTGATCAGGTGCTGGCAGAACGCTTCAACATAGAGTCAGGCGGCGTGGAGCATTACATCAAAAAGATGAAGGAATGCGTGGTGGAAGCCAGAGATGTGATTCCGGAATTCGACACCACATTGGCCAGATTCTTGAAGATGAAAGACCGCTACAGCAAGCTTGATAAAGGTCACACATCCTTTGAGGAGTTCCAGGGGAAAGATGAGGATGTGGTTTGGATTTCAGTATTTATGCAAAAGCTTGATGCTGATGCAGATCCACTATCAAAGTATGCCAAAATAGACTTCAAGAAAAAGAAGACAAAAAATAAGAGCTTTATGGATAAGCTAAAAGGAGCCTTGAAGAAGTAGCTTTAAGGCATCCTAGGGAAAGTGTATATTCAATGAGAGACCATACCAATTAAATTATAGGTATGGTCTTTTTTTAGGGACGTGTTCCAAACTCAACATGGTTGGCAGGTACCAACCTTCTATATAGGCAATCACATGAATTCCAGAGGTAGTGTATTTCAATATTGATTGTGCTATAATAACACAGACTGTGCAAATAGTTAAAATAAGCCCTAAGTAGGTTTATTTATATAAAGATAATCAAAACTATTCAATTATTCAGGAGAAATAATTTTGAAAATTTTAGTTACCGGCGCAGCCGGATTTGTTGGGAAAAACCTGGTGGAGACATTAAAATGTGCTTCAGATGGCAGAGACAAGTTTCACAACCTTGGAAAAGAGCTTACCATCTATGAGTACGACCGTGATTCCACCATTGAGGAGCTTGACCGTTATTGCAGCGATTGTGATTTCGTTTTCAATCTTGCAGGTGTCAATCGTCCAAAAGAAACATCAGAATTCATGGAAGGAAATTTTGGCTTTGCCAGCACCCTTCTCGATACACTTAAAAAGCATGGCAACACTTGCCCGGTGATGCTTTCATCATCGATTCAGGCCACACTTCTTGGCCGCTACGCTGGCAGCGATTATGGCAAAAGCAAGCTGGCTGGAGAGGAGCTTTTCTTCAAGTATGGAGAGGAAACTGGGGCAAAGGTGCTTGTATACCGCTTCCCAAATCTCTTTGGAAAATGGTGCAGACCAAACTACAATTCAGCTGTTGCTACATTCTGTAACAACAAGGCCAACGGTTTGGAAATCACTGTGAACGACCCAGCTACAGAGCTTACATTGGTTTATATCGACGATTTGATTAACGAAATGTTTGATGCTTTATCAGGCAACGAGCATCGTTGTGATTATGATCAGGATGGCAATGTGGTTCCTGATACAGCTGGTAAATATGCATATGTTCCAGTCGCACATACAGTTACACTAGGAGAAATCGTTGAGCTTTTAGATAGCTTTGTGGAGCAGCCATTCACACTGATGATGCCAGCCATTCCAAATGGTAGCTTTGCAAAGAAGCTTTACAGCACTTATCTCAGCTATCTTCCAAAAGATAAGGCGATATTCGATTTAAAAATGAACTGTGATGACCGAGGTTCCTTCACTGAATTGTTGAAGACAGCAAGCCACGGTCAGTTCTCAGTTAATATATCAAAGCCAGGTATTACAAAGGGACAGCACTGGCACCACACAAAATGGGAGTTCTTCATAGTGGTTTCAGGCCATGGCCTGATTCAACAACGTAGAGTTGGTGTGGACGAGCATGGAAATCCATTCCCAGTTATCGAGTATGAGGTTTCTGGAGAAAAAGTTCAGGCCATCCACATGCTGCCAGGTTATACACACAACATTATAAATTTATCGGATACTGAAAATCTTGTTACCTTAATGTGGGCCAACGAATTGCTGGAACCTAACAGACCAGACACATACTTCGAACAAGTTTAATATACGAAAAATAAGCTTATAGGCTATATAGACTAGAAGCGGAGGTTTTAGAATGTTTAAAAATAATGGAAAATTAAAGCTTTTAATTATTGTTGGCACTCGCCCGGAGATTATTCGTCTGGCTGCAGTTATCAAAAAGTGCCGCAAATATTTTGATTGCGTTTTGGCTCATACAGGTCAAAACTATGATTACAATCTCAACGGTGTATTTTTCAAGGATCTTCAGCTGGACGATCCAGAGGTATACATGGATGCTGTTGGGGACAATCTTGGTCAGACAGTAGGAAATATCATTGCCCGCTCATACGAGCTTATGGTTGAAATTCAGCCTGATGCTCTGTTGATTCTTGGTGATACAAACTCATGTCTTTCAGCAATTGCTGCAAAGCGTCTTCACATTCCAATCTTCCATATGGAAGCAGGAAATCGTTGCAAGGATGAGTGCCTCCCAGAGGAAACAAATCGTCGAATCGTAGATATTATTTCTGATGTGAATATGGCATATTCAGAGCATGCCCGTCGCTATTTGGCAGATTGTGGTCTTCCAAAGGAGCGCACATATGTGACTGGTTCGCCAATGGCAGAAGTACTTCATGATAATCTTTCAGCGATCGAGGCATCAGACGTTCTTGAAAAGCTTGGTCTTGAGCCAAAGAAGTATATTCTTCTTTCAGCTCATCGTGAGGAAAACATCGACACAGAAAAGAATTTCACATCCCTTTTCACTGCAATCAACAAGCTTGCAGAAAAGTACGATATGCCAATTCTTTATAGTTGTCACCCACGTTCAAGAAAACGTTTGGAAGCTACTGGCTTTAAGCTTGATCCACGTGTTCGTATGCACGAGCCACTTGGTTTCCACGATTACAATCACTTGCAGATGAATGCCTTTGCGGTGGTTTCAGATTCAGGAACACTTCCGGAGGAATCAAGTTTCTTTACAAGTATCGGCAAGCCATTCCCAGCAGTGTGCATCCGTACATCCACAGAGCGACCAGAAGCTCTTGATAAAGCATGTTTCTTCATCGCTGGAATTGATGAGAAATCATTACTACAGGCTGTTACAACAGCCATCGATATGAATGAAGCTGGAGATTACGGTATCCCAGTTCCTGATTATATCGAGGAAAATGTGTCAACAAAGGTTGTAAAAATCATACAGTCTTACACTCGTATCGTAGATAAGATGGTATGGCGTAAAGATATCTAGGTTCTTGTGGGCTTTTTTCCTTAAGTGGCACACAAGAAGTCACAGATTTTTGCTGAAAATTTTATTGTCTAGTAAGCAAGAAGTTAAAGTTAATATTTAAATTATTTGATAAGCAAATCTTTGCATACTGTATTTTTAGTAAATGCACCTTGATGAGGTATTACTACTTAGATATATGTTAGCAACATCTCCTGTAGGGGAATGAGCAAATAAAAGCACATGTGTGGTAAATTGCAAATTTATACAGGGTGCGAAGATAAGCGGATAGGAGAAATTTTATGAATTGCGAATTATTTAAAGATAAGACACTTATGATTACAGGAGGAACAGGTTCATTTGGTTCAACCGTCCTTAAGCATTTCCTTGATTCAGATTTAAAGGAAATTCGTATTTTCTCACGTGATGAGAAGAAGCAGGATGATATGCGTCATCAGCTTCAGGCAGAGCACCCAGACCTTGCAGGCAAGGTTAAGTTCTACATCGGTGATGTTAGAAATATGCGCTCTGTACAGGATGCTATGCCAGGAGTTGATTTCATCTTCCACGCAGCAGCATTAAAGCAGGTTCCATCATGCGAGTTCTTCCCAATGGAAGCTGTTCGCACAAACGTAGAGGGAACTGACAATGTGCTTCATGCAGCAGTCGAGGCAGGTGTTCAGCGTGTTGTTTGTCTTTCGACAGACAAGGCTGCTTATCCAATCAATGCAATGGGTATTTCAAAGGCCATGATGGAAAAGGTTATCGGAGCGAACGCTCGTGTAGCTGCAGGCAAGACTACAATCTGCACCACACGCTACGGCAACGTTATGTGCTCACGTGGTTCGGTTATTCCTCTTTTCATCGACCAGATTAAGGCAGGCAACCCTATAACTATCACAGATCCAGAGATGACACGTTTCCTTATGAACCTTGATGAGGCAGTTGCCCTTGTTATGTTTGCTTTCGAACACGGCGAGCCAGGCGATCTTTTTGTTCAGAAATCAGATGCATCTACAATCGGCGATTTAGCAAAGGCTGTTCAGCAGCTTTTTGGTGATACAGGCACAAAAATCATCGGAACACGCCACGGCGAGAAGCTTTTCGAGACACTTATGACAAACGAGGAGTGCGTTCGCTCAGTGGACATGGGCAACTACTATCGTGTTCTTCCAGACGGCCGCGACCTCAACTACGACAAGTTCTTCGTAAACGGCGAAGTTCACACAATGGCTAGCGATGCATACACTAGCCATAACACACAGCGTCTCGACGTTCAGGGCACTGTCGACAAGATCATGACAACAGATTATGTTCGTGAGATGTTGGCGAATTGGAATAAGTAAAGAGTATCCGACTTATTTACAGGGAATGATTGAAAGCTAGAATAAGTAAAATAGATTGGAAGTATTAAGTTTTAATATAGCTGAGAAAATGTCTAATGACAGAATGCAGCATATTTGATTATTGGAATAATTTAGTGACAGACAATATTATTTGAACTTGAGACTTTGACTGGCAAGAAATATATATGGAGTAAAAAATGAAAAACAATTTAAAGTGGTTTGTAGTTTTGCACATTATTATTTTGATTTTCAGTGCAGGTAGCATCTGTGCTAAGACAGCGTCACAGTATGAATTCCTTAGCCTGAACTGGATTATCTTCTATGGTATTTTAATTTGCATTCTTGGTTTTTATGCTATTGCATGGCAGCAGGTGCTAAAACATCTTCCTTTGATTACAACATATGCCAACAAGGCTGTTACCACATTGTGGGGACTCGTTTGGGGATTCGCCATCTTCCATGAGAAGATTACTCCTCTTAAGGTGATTGGCGCAGCAGTTGTTATCTTCGGCGTTTACCTTGTAGTTGCTGGAGACGAGGAAGTAAATGCACCAAGTATTGATAACAAGGAGGCAGAAAACAATGATTAAGTACGCACTAATTATGCTTTCAGGAACCTTCATTGCTTCCTGCTCACAGATCATTCTTAAGAAGGCTGCTGAGAAAAAGTATCCTAACAAAATTGCAGAGTATTTAAACCCGATGGTTATGGGTGCTTATTTGATATTCTTTGGAGCTTCACTTTGCTCAGTAATGGGTTATAAAAAGGTGCCACTTTCAATTGGCCCAATCCTTGAAGCCACCGGCTACATTTGGGTTGCAATCCTTGGCAAAATCTTCCTTGGAGAGCATATCAGCAAGAAGAAGGGACTTGGCCTTCTCATTATCATCGCTGGAATTGTAATCGCAGCGTTGGGTGTGAAATAGATAGCTAGATTGATCAAGCTATGCGAACGCCAAGATAGATGGTGAGATTAATCTGGTTATGGGGATTCAGAGAAAGATAAATGGATAGGTCTAGCTATGGAATTCTAAGATAGAAGCAGAGATTAATCTGACTATAGAAAATAAGAAAAATAGATGATTGAATTAATCTAGTTAGAGAAAATAGATTAATCTATTTCTAGGGGGATATAATTTGTTGTTCACAAGAACATGGAGGAATTAAAATGAAATTTTCAGAAGTTAAGGAATATGGTCAGCCATATGTCATCGCTGAAATTGGTGCAAACCACAATGGCGATATCGAGCTTGCTAAAAAGATGATAGATATTGCAAAGGAATGCGGTGCAGACTGTGTGAAGTTCCAGTCATGGACAAAGGATTCAATCTTCTCTCGCAAGGTCTACAACGACAACTATTTCCTTCGCGATGATTATAGAAATCGTACAGACTACACACTTGAGTCAATCGTTGATGCATACGCAATCGACAAGGCTCAGCATAAGGAACTTAAGGATTACTGTGACAAGGTGGATATTGAGTTTGCCTCAACACCTTTCTCAAAGGCTGAGGTGGATATGCTTGTTGATGAACTTAATGTTCCATTCATCAAAGTGGCATCAATGGATTTGAACAACGTGCCATTTCTTAAGTATATTGCTACAAAGGGCAAGCCAGTTGTTATGAGTACAGGACTTTGCAGCCTTGCAGATGTTAGCGTGGCAGTTGATACATTGCGTGAAAACGGATGCAACGACATCTATCTTCTTCACTGTGTTTCAATTTATCCACCTGCAGACGAGCAGGTTAACCTGAACAACATTGATATGCTTCGTACAGCATTCCAACTTCCTACAGGCTATTCTGATCATACACTTGGTGCTTTGGCTCCAATTATGTCAGTTACAAAGGGTGTGTGCATTATCGAAAAGCACTTTACACTTGATAAGAACATGGTTGGTTGGGATCACAAGGTTTCAGCAGATCCAGAAGATTTAAAGCAGATTTGTGAGGCTGCTCAGCGTGGTTATAAGATGCTTGGTTCTTATGAGAAGGTCGTAAACGAGGATCAGGAGCGTCGTGACGCATTCCAGCGAAGCATCGTTGCCGCTCGTCCAATTAAGAAGGGCGAAATCATTACCGAAGCTGACATCGACTACAAGCGCCCTGGTACAGGCATTTCGCCAAAGTACTATGAGTTTGTTATCGGCAAGGAAGCAAAGAGAGATTTGGAATTCGACGAGATTATTCAAATGGGAGATTTTTAAATGTTAGCGATTATTCCTGCCCGCGGAGGTTCGAAGGGCCTTCCAGGAAAAAACATTAAGCCACTTTTGGGAAAGCCACTTATCGCATATGCGGTAGAGGCTGCTCTTAAATCAAAATATATCGATTGTGTCATTGTTTCTACAGACGATGAGGAAATTGCCCACGTTGCCCGAGAGGCTGGTGCGGAAGTGCCATTTATGCGTCCTGCAGAGCTTGCCTCAGACACTGCCACAGCAGTAGATGTCTATATTCATGCCACAGAATTTATGATGAATCAGACCGGCGAGCCAGTTGAGAAGTTTATGGTGCTTCTTCCTACTGCGCCACTTCGTACTGTCGATCATATCGATGCAGCAGTGGAAGCCTTCAACGAGAAGGGCTGTGACACGCTAATCTCTGTCACCGAAGCGGAGACTCCTCCAAGCTGGTACATGAACATGGACGGCAGAGGCTGCATTTCAAACTCTGGATTCGGCATGAAGGGGGCCATCGTAAACAACCGCCAGGTCAACGATGCCTACTATATTCCAAACGGCGCCATCTACATTCTGGACTATAAACTCCTGAAGGAAAAGCGCACCTACTACTCAGATAATACCTATGGTTTTGTCATGAGCCGCTTGGAGTCAATTGATATCGACAACATCGATGACTTTGAGTATGCAGAGTTCTTGATGAAGAAGAAAAAGTCTTTATAGTAGGAAATACGGGGGTGAGGTATAACATGAAAAGTATCGCAATTATGGGAGCAAGTGGTCACTGTAAGGTTGTAGCAGATATAGCTCGTTTAAATGGATATGATGAAATTGTTTTCGTAGATAAGAACCCTGAATGTGACAAGTTTGGGGAATATCATGTAGCTGATGAAGATACAGATTTAGATTATTACTTGGACAATAACTATGATTTCATAGTTGGAATTGGTGATGGTAAAATACGACGAAAGGTTCAGGAAAATCTTGAAGCTTTAGGCGCAGATATTGTTTCACTGGTTCACCCAAAAGCTGTTGTGACCCAAGACACAACTATTGGTCAGGGCACAGTTGTTATGGCAGGAGCGGTAATCAATCCTGGAACAACCATTGGTAAGGGATGCATCATCAACACAAGTGCTTCAGTGGATCATGACAATGTGGTGGGAGATTATGTTCACATTTCAGTAGGTGCTCACACCGCCGGCACCGTAAAGGTCGGGGATAATTGTTGGTGTGGAATAGGATCTATTATCAGCAACAACATTGATGTTTGTGAAGATGTTTTTCTGTGTGCTGGCACAGTTGTAGTGAAAAACATTGAAAAGCCAGGCAAGTATGCAGGCGTTCCAGCTCGCTTTGTACCATTCTAGTGGCCGAGTATTGCTATCAATTATTTTAATAATTAGAGTTTAAATTATCTCTTTAATGTGCTAAAGTGTAAGGAGTGTACCTGAGGGTATGCTCCTTATTTATATTGGATAAGGATAGTAGATGCAAAGATAAGAAATATTGCCTGGCAAAGGCAGGTTAAGCTGGGCTTTTTTTTGAGTAGGTTGCAAAAACCTATGCTTTAAAGAGAAGTCAAACCAGGGTAAAGCAGGCAGGTAAGTCAAGAAAGGCATACTAGGAGAATAAAAGCAGAAAAAAGTATGCTATTAAAGGAACAGAAGCTATGGTAAAGAATACAGGTAAGCTCCAAAAGGCATACTAGGAAAATAAAAGTAGAAAAAAGTATGCTTTAAAGAGAAGTCAAATTAGGGCAAAGCATGCATGCAAGCCAAGAAAGGCATACTAGTCTAGCGGTGATATGTCAAGATGAAAAATCTTGAAAAGTCCCTTTCTTTTTG